>NZ_JAPJDM010000039.1:0-44225 GCF_026242095.1 Streptomyces sp. NEAU-W12 | reverse complement strand
CCGACCGGCCCCGCACCACCCGGAGCTGACGCGCCGCCCGCCCGTGCCCGAACCCGACGCAGCCGCCCCCGGAGGACGGCTGAAGCCCACGTCCGTCAGAGGTCCCATGATCAGTGACAACCCGGCCGCCCCGGAGCGGCACCGGCCGCACCCCCACACCCACTCGTCCGTGCCATCGGCGCTCGACGAGGACCAGGAGCTCGAAGTCGACGAGCCCCCGGGGTGGCAGCCGATCTGGAAGCGCCCCCGGAAGCCGAAGTCGAAGGCCGCGAAGAAGGCGGATGGGCGGCGGTGTTCTCGATCCACAGCAGCGTCCACTCGACACCGGAGCGCCACCCGGGCTCCGCGCTGTCGTAGCGACCTTCGGCGTCGGCGCGGGTGTTGGCGGCGAGGGCGCGCAGGTCCTTCTGCAGTCCCTGCCGCTTGGCCGTGTCCATGGCCTGGATCATTACGGCCCAAAGGGGGCGGGTCAGGAGTCGGTGATGTGGTCGAAGCAGCTCAGCGGCGGCGTCAGCTCCTGAGCGCACCCGCACAGCGTGCACAGCTGCGTCCCCGGGTTCTCCGCGACGTCCAGGGCCTGCTGCACATCGAGCAGCGGCGCTCCCTCGGGTGCCTCTTCGCAGTCCGGCGCGTGCAGCACGCCGCAGGTAGGGCCCCGGCCCTCACGCATCTTCGCCAGGACCCAGCCCGAAGGCCGGCGCTCCCCGAGGATCTTGCGAACCACCGACGTCGGCGGAGCCGGCGGAAGAGGCTCGGTGGGGACCTGGTCGTAGTCGACGCCGTCGACCGGCCGCACATGGTCGGGCGCCCGGACCCACACCCGGTACTCCGCCGCCTCCACCCCGCCGTCCTACTGGTGAAGGGGCAGTATCCGGCCCATGCACTATTCGCGCCCGGTAGATGGTGCATACATCCCGCGTGGCGCTGGTAGTGGGCTGCTGACGAGCCTGCTCAGCCCGCGCCCCTCGATCATGTTTCGGCGGGCCTCTTGACGTCAGGTTCCTTCCGTGAGCGCACGGGGACGTGGCGCCTGGCGAGGCTGTGCAGGAGAAGGCGTGCCGTCAAGATCGGCATCTGGGTGACCTGCCAGTAGCCACCCGAACGGGGGCGCTTCACTCGTAGTGAACCACCGGCGCGCTGTCCCCCGTGCGAGCTACACGCGGATGGCACTGTGAGGTGACGCCCCTCGGGGTCCGAATCCGTAGGATTTTCAGGTTCGCGGATGTTGACCGCGCTGATTGAGGGGGGACGTTCATGAGAAGACCCGGGTGGCTGACCGCGCTCGTCTTAGCAGTGACGCTGCTGACGGCAGGGATGGCGGAGCCGGCCGAGGCGGCGGGGGAGGCGTGTGCCACGGCTGGATCGAACTTCGCCAGCCAGACGATCGCGGAGAACACGGCGGCGTTGCGGATGGGATGCGCCCGCGACGCGGGAGCGCTGCGGTCGCTGGCGAACAGCGACACCGACATGGTGGCCGCCATCGACTTCAACACCGCGCAGCGGCCGGACGAGTGGCAGCGGCAGATGCGGCAGATGGTCGACACGGTGCGTGCCGACAAGGACAAGGGACTCACGCTCAGCGAGTCCTTCGACCTGCAGGCGCAGAAGAGCAACGTGGACTTCTACGACCGGCAGAGCGACGTCCGGTTCGACGGCAGCATCCGCGTCGTCGGCGACAGCCTCGTCATCGTCATACCCGCGGGCGAGGTGAACGCTTCGTCGAACTGGTGGCAGAAGATGATCGCCATCGCGGTCGGCTACGCGGTGTGGGCGGTGGCCCTTGAGGTGTGCGAACTCTCCTTCGGCCCCGCCGCGCCTTTCGCCGTACCGATCTGCGCGGCCGTCTCTGCCGGACTGGCCGGGCTCACCGGTGACCTGCTGAACTCCTACTTCGACGGGCGGTCGATGGGCGACGCGGAGGTCTGGAAGGAGGCGATCGCCGTATTCGTGGCGAGCGCGGTGGTCGGGTTGGGCTCGGCGGCCCGCGAGAGCCTGAAGGCATGGGCCGCGGAGGGGATGGCCTGGGTGGTCGAAGCGGTGGGGAAGACCGCGCGGAACATCAGTACCCGGCTCGGCTCGTGGTCGTCGACCCCGCTGGAGTACATCCGTAACCTGTTCACCCCCGACTTCGCGCAGAGCGTTAGGTTGGCCATCGAACGAGTGCTCCAGGGCCAGCGAGCCACCGCCTGGCCGTCGACGATCCGGGTGATGGTGGTCGGCGACTCGATCAGCCAGGGCCACGAGGGCGACTACACCTGGCGCTACCGGTTGTGGCAGTGGTTCCAGGAGAACAACGTCTCGGTCGACTTCGTCGGTCCCTACCACGGCACGTTCACCCCGGACCAGCCCTCCCCGCCGAAACCGCCGCCCTTCGTCGGTGAGAAGCCGGCGGACCAGGGCATCCGCGTCGACGGCGGTTACGCGGCCGGGGTCGCCTTCGACAGCGACCACTACGCGCACTGGGGCAGGCAGGCCGCCCAGATCAAGGACGACATCCGCCGGCAGGTCGAGACCTACCAGCCGGACCTCGTCCTGCTCGCGGCAGGCTTCAACGACATGGGCTGGTTCGTCAGCGACGAGAACGGCACCCTGGACAGCGTCGAGACCATCATCGACCAGGCCCGCGCGGCCCGGCCGGGGGTCGACTTCGCGGTGGCCACCGTGCCGCACCGGTCGAAGATCGGCGGCCGGGACGACCTGATCACCAAGACCGACAACTTCAACCGGCTGCTCGCGAACGCGGCCCCCCGGTGGAGCAAGGCCATCTCCCAGGTGGAGGTCGTCGACTGGCAGAAGGGGTACTCGTGTGCCCCCGCCGCCTGCCCGGCCGCTTACGACGGCCTGCACCCCAACGCCTTCGGCGAGTACCAGCTCGCCACCGCCTTCGAGCAGACCCTGCACGACCGGTACGACCTGGGCCGGGGGCCGATCCCCTTCCCGCCCGAGAACCTGCCGGTCCGTCCGACACCCGTGCCGGCCGGTCTGAAGGCCGAGTCCAGCCCCCAGGGCGTGACGGTCACCTGGGACCCGGTGTACGGGGCGTTCGGCTACGACGTGCGGTCGCGGATCGCCGGCCAGACGGCCTGGAGCGAGGGCCGCGTCAACAGCAACCGGACCGACACCACCTGGACCGTCGACGGCATCCGGTGGGAATACCAGGTGCGCACCGTCGGCGGTGACAACGTCAAGGGCCCCTGGTCCGGCACGGTCAGTGCGGTCGCCCACCCGAAGACGGCGCCGCCGCCGCGGATCCTCGCCAGCCGGCCCAGCGGCCAGGACGGCATCGAGCTCGAGATCGCGCCACCTGACTACCCCACCACCATCGACCGGTACGAAGTGATCCTCTTCGACAAGGACACGCCCGGTGCCTGGCTCACCGGCACCGGCTTCCGCGGCAACAGCGTCAAGGTCTACGGGCTGAAGCCGGGCCACCGCTACCTCGTCGCGGCGGCCACCTGGAACGCCGCCGGCGGCGGGCTGCCCGCACTGGCCCGGCCGGTGATGGTCGGCGGCGGCATCCCGGCCACCCCGACCGGCCTGCGGGTGACCACCGTCGATCCCACCACGGTGGAACTGGACTGGACCGGCGCGAAATCGGCGGCCGGCTACCGGCTGTGGGTCTCCAACGTCAAGGACGGCGGCACCACCCCGCCGGAGGCCGACGAGAACATCATCGAGGACACCCACCACGGCGTCGGCTTCCTGTTCCCGGGTGTGTGGAACTTCGAGTTCTGCGTGACGGCCGTCAACGGCTCCCTCGAGTCCGACAAGTCCAACTGCGTCATCCCGCCCCATCCCGACGGCAGCGCGCCGACCAACCCCGGCGACAGCGCGCTGAACCTCTCACCGAGCGCTCGCACCGCGGCGTCGGACGCGGTGGACATCGGTTCGCTCACCACCCTGAGGAACCCGGACGGCACGGGAAGTCCCGTCGCGGTCGGTGTCGGGGGCAACGGAGGTGACCGGTAACCCGGCCTCGGTGTCCCGTGGTGCTGTCGCGTGCGCGGCAGCACCACGGGACACCAGTGGCGAATCAGCAGACGGCGAGGAAGAAGACGTGCAACGCCACATGTCAAACGCCTGTGCGCGAACTGTTTTCGAGGTCCCGGTACGACGGCAGTCCCACGAGGTACACCCACCCCGTCTCGGTCTGCCGCCGTCTCCACAACCGCGCCACGACCTCCTGCTCCGAGTGTCCAAGCGCCGGGTCCCCGAGGCGAAGGCCGCCTTCCCCGTACCCGTGGCCCAGGCGGCCACCTTCGACGAGGCGCTCGCGGGCCGGATCGGGAAGGCCATCGCCACCGAGGGCCGGGCCAAGGGGTACAACAACGCCCTCGGTCCCACCATCGACCTGACCCGCACCTGGCACTTCGGCCGTCAGGCCGAGGCCATGGGCGAGGACCCGGTGCTAGCCGGACGGCTGGGCGCCGCCCTCACCGTGTCCATCCAGTCCCAGCACATGGCGGCCACCCTCAAGCACTTCGCCGCCTACACCCAGGAAGTCGACCGCTTCTTCATCGACACCAAGGTGTCCGACCGAGCGCTCCACGAGTACTACCAGGCGCCCTTCCGTCGCGTGATCGCCGCCGCCCCCGCCACCTCGGTGATGATGGCGTACCCGAAGATCAACGGCACGTTCGCGACACGGCACACCGGCCTGTTCGACGACCTGAAGAAGGGCATGGGCCTCCAGGGTTGCACCGTGCCCGACTTCTGGGCCGGGGACGACCAGGTCGCCGCCGCCCGGGCCGGCATGGACCTCGCCGGGCTCGGCCCCGGTGGTGTCCAGATCCCGGCGGGTTCCCTCACCGGCGGTGCGATACCGGCCGCCCGGCTCGACGACGCGGCCCGGCGCATCCTCGTCACCATGTTCGCGAACGGCCTCTTCGACCACCCCGCCCCCGCCCCGGCGGGCAACGTCAGCACCCAGGCGCACAAGGATCTCGCGCACGAGGCGGCCGTCGCCTCGACGGTACTCCTCGCCAACCGCTCCGCGGCCCTGCCGCTCACCAGCGCGGTGAAGTCGCTCGCCGTCATCGGCCCGGCCGGGTCCGACACCTTCACCGGCGTGTCCGGCTCCACATACGTGGACCCCGGGACCTGGACCACCCCGCTCGACGCGATCCGGGCCCGCGCCGGAAGCTCCCTCAAGGTCACACACGCCCAGGGAACCAAGGGCGACCTCCCCCTCACCACGGTCCCCTCCACCGTCCTGCGCACCCCCACCGGGGCGGCCGGCCTGAGGGCGAGCTACTACGCCAGTGCCGACGGCACCGGCACACCAGTCACGACCCGCACCGACACCACCGTCGACTTCACCACCGCCCCCGTCGAGGGCCTGCCGCAGGTGTGGTCGGCCAAGTGGACCGGCACGCTGACCCCGACCACCACCGGCCTGCACCGCTTCTCCCTGCTGCCGTCCGGGACAACCTCGCTGAAGATCGACGGCAGGACGGTCGTCTCCGGCACCCGCCAGATGGCCCGCTTCTTCCTCGGCCCCTACGACTACCCGCTCCAGGGAACCGCCGAACTGACCGCCGGACGCGCCGTCACCGTGGAGATCACCTACAACAACGTCACCGCGGAGCCCGGAACGTGCGGCCTGGCCTTCGGCCGGCAACCCGAGTCCCTCATCCCCGCCGCTGTGACAGCGGCCCGCGCGGCCGACGCCGCCGTCGTCTTCGTCAACCGGGTCGCCGGCGAGGGCATGGACCACGACGGATACGCACTGCCCGGAGACCAGGACCAGCTCATCGAGGCCGTCGCCGCCGCCAACCCCCGCACGATCGTCGTCCTCAACACCGACGGTCCCGTCGCCACCCCCTGGCTGAACGACGTGGAGGCCGTCGTGCAGGCGTGGTACGCGGGCCGCGGTGCCGGCACCGCCATCGCCGCCGTCCTCTTCGGCGACAGCGACCCGGCCGGCCGCCTCCCGGTGACCTTCCCCACCGACGCCACCCAGGGCCCCGGTACCACTCCCGCCAGCTACCCGGGCACGAACGGCACCGTCGCCTACGACGAGGGCATCGCCGTCGGCTACCGCTTCTACGACGCCAGGAAGCAGGAACCCCGCTTCCCCTTCGGTCACGGCCTTGTCCTACACGACCTTCGCGCACGGCTCCCTGGAGGCCACCTGCGACAAGGCCGCCCAGCAGGTCATCGTCGAGGTCACCGTGACCAACACCGGACGGCGCGAGGGCACCGAGGTCCTCCAGGTGTACGCCACCCTTCCCGCCTCGGCGGCGGCGGAGCCTCGCCGCCTGGTCGCGTTCCAGAAGGTCACCCTTCCAGCGGCCGGCTCCAAGCGACTGAGCCTGACGATCCCGGTCCAGGACCTCAGCGTCTGGTCGTCGGAAACAATGACGCTCACCCCGGGCGTCTACACCTTCGCGACGGCGTGTTCCTCCCGCGTCGTCACCGCACAGCGTGCCCTCACGCTCGGCTGACCACCGTCGGCCCCCTGGGTCGCGGGCGGCTCGTGTGACGGCTGCGCTGGTCTTCTGCGAGAACATCAGGAAGTAGGTGCCGTCGTGCTTGAGCATGGCCGGCGACTCGCCGCCAGGGGCGATCCCCTCGGCGACGAGCTCCTCGGCGGTGAGGTAGTCCTGGCTCAGGCGATAGACGTCCCCCTCGTGCAGCAGCAGGTAGCCGGTTCCGTCCTCGTCCTGGAAAGTGCCCACGTCCCACCTCCGGACGGAGTCGCCCCGGTGGGTCAGCTCGCCGAGGAAGGTGTACTCACCGTCGATGGTGTCGCTGACGGCCACGCAGATGCGGGGGTCCGCGTAGCCGGAATCGTCGGAGTGCATGTACATCATGTAGCGACCGGTGGAAGGGCACCGCATGACCTTGACGCGTTCACCGACGCGGCCGGGGCCCATCAGCCCATCAGCCCATCAGGCTGCATGGGGAGGACGATCCTCTCGAACCGCCGGTCCACCAGGTCGGCGGAGGAATAGCAGCTGAAGCCGGCGAACAGGTTGAGATCGTCGGTCTTGTACTCACCGAACAGGTAGTAGCGACCGTCTTGGTGCAGCAGGCAGGCCCTGTGGGCGTTCACCGTCTGCCCACGGTCGTCGAACCACGGTACCCCGCTCGTCACCAGTGGTTCGCTCACACCTTCTCCCCTGTGGACGCCGGACATCGACATTCGGCGACCGGCCCTTGCCGACACTGACGGTGTGCTGCCGTTCCGGACGACGCACCCCAACGCCTGAGCCATAAGCGGGCGTTGAGGGTTCGCCGCTTTGTCTTCGCTGACGATCGATGCTGACACGAACTGGCCGGTTAGGCCAGAGATGACGCATCGAGTACACGTAATGCCTTATTTGTCCCCCTTGGTGCGCACCTTGCGGCGGGAGTCCTGAAGCCAATGGACTCAACTCACACCGTTCTATTGACTTCCGCTCACTCACGGGTCGACAGTGCATTCCCATGGCGCCAGGGCTCGTCCCCCTACCGTGTTGCCCCGACCCTGCCGCCCCTCTGCGCGCCGCCCCGCCGCTCCCCGGCCTGGGGGCGCCAGCACCCCCACTCTCAGGGTGAGCCGGTCAACTCCACGTGGAAGCGCAGCGGTTCACCCGCATATCCAAAGGGACCTTCCATGGGAGATCGCGGCAGAACTCCAGAGGGAGAACGAGCGACGTCGTCTCGGTGACGGCCGCGTCGCCGGCGTGGGCGCTGTGTCCGCACGCGCCCAGGCCCCGCCGGTGGGGCCGAGTGTGACCGAGCGCGTCGTGGTGCCCGCACTGGGCACCTTCGACGGCTTCCATCCGACGGACGTCGCGAAACGGCGCGGGAAAGGCGCCCGTGCCGGAACGCAGGCACATCGGGTGGAGATGCGAGAGCCGCGCGGTCCGGTGGATCGCGCATCCCGATTCCCAAGGAGATGGCTGAGAAGCCAGGAGGTTTGTCATGTCACGCACACATCGGCGGCGAGTCCGCCGAGGGCCACTCGGCGCAGGTATCGCGGTCGCGACGCTGATCGCCAGCGCCGTGGTCCTGGTCCCCGCGTCGGCCGATCCCACGTCGGCCGACGGGACGTCCCCCGTCTCGACCGACGCGGTGCTCGCAGCGAGGCCGATGGAGAACCTCGGCCGTGGGATCGTGGCCGTCCGCTCCAGCGAGACCGAGGTTCTCGTCTCTTGGCGGCTGCTGGGCCTGGACCCGCAGGGCATCGGCTTCCACGTCGAGCGCTCGACTGGCAGCGGTGCCTGGACGCGGATCAACGACGAGGTCCTGACCGGCGGCACCAACTTTGTGGACGCCGAGGCGGACCTGAGCAAAGAGAATCGCTATCGGGTCGTTCCCGTCGTTGACGGCACGGCGCAGAAGGCCGACGGCGCGTTCACGCTGACCGCCGGCCACGCTGAGGAGCCGGTGATCCGCGTCCCGCTGCGCGACGGCGACGAGATCAAGTTCTCCTGGGTCGGCGACCTCACCGGCGACGGCGAGTACGACTACGTGGTCCTGCGCAGCGCACCCCGACCCGGGCAGAAGCTGGAGGCGTACGCCGGTGACGGCACGTTCCTGTGGGAGGCCGACATGGGGCCGAACAGCGCGGACCCCGGGTCGGCCACGCTGGGGACCGGCCACTGGGACGGTGTCACCGTCTACGACTTCGACAGCGACGGCACCGCCGAGGTCGCCGTGCGGGTCGCCGACGGGGTCACCTTCGGTGACGGCACCGTGCACTCCGAGGAGGACGACGTCCACCAGTCCATCGCCATCCTGGACGGTGAGACCGGTGCACCCGAGGCCACAGGGCCCGTGCCGGACGACTACATCGAGACAGGCCCGATGAATGCCCGCTTCGCGGTGGGCTACCTCGATGGTGTCACACCGAGCCTGGTCGCCCACCAGAAGAACCGTGAGGCGGACGGCCACTTCAACCTCGTCATCTCCACCTGGAACTTCGACGGGGACGACCTGACCCGGCAGTGGAAGTGGCTGCGCGGGGACCAGCAGGTCGGTGACGGCCACAACACCCGCGTCCTCGACGTCGACGGCGACGGCCGGGACGAGATCGCCGAGATCGGGTTCGTACTCGACGACGACGGCACCATGCTCTACTCCCTGGCCGACGAGGGCGTGCAGCACGGCGACCGCTTCCACATCGCCGACATGGACCCCAGGAAGCCGGGACTCGAGGGCTACGGCGTCCAGCAGAACCAGAAGGACGGCCTGCGGGAGTACTACTACAACGCCAGGAACGGCACCATGCGCTGGCAGCACGTCGAGGACGGCACCGAAGACGTCGGACGCGGCATGATCGGGGACATCGACTCCCGCCACCCCGGCATGGAAGCCTGGTCTTTCTCCGGTCTCTACAACGCTCCCACCAACGCGCTGATTCAGGACGCGGAAGACGCTCCGTGGCCCGAGCTGGGCATCTGGTGGGACGCCGATCCCATGCTGGAGTTGCTCAGCGACGGTAAGGTCGAGAACTGGACCCCGGACGGCACCCAGCGGCAGCTCACCACCTGGCACTACGGCGCGGTCAACGTGGGGCAGGGCAACCCCACGATGGTCGGTGACGTCTTCGGCGACTGGCGTGAGGAAGCTCTCTACGTCAACGCGGACTACAACGAACTGATCATCTTCACGACCGATCAGGCGACGGACACCCGCCTCTACACCCTGGCTCACAACCCGGCGTACCGCAACGACATGACGGTCAAGGGCTACATGCAGTCGCACCACGTCGACTATTTCATCGGCGCCGTCATGAAGCAGCCGCCCCGCCCGAACATCCGCTACGTGACAGCCTCGGCCGATCAGTAGGAGGTCGGCGGGCGTTTCGCCAGGACGGCAGTCCCGTGTACCCCTTCGGGTGCGAGGGTGGATGAACCTCGTATCCGAAGGGGTACCGTCCGTCGGCCTCCATCCTGCTCGGCCCAGTCGCGGGGGCAGAATATGTCTTACCGTGTGAAACAGCCCGACGTGACTGAGTACGGGTTGCCAGGCGCAACCGCTCTGCGCTTAACCGCTCAGCTTCCTTTAAGATGCTCAACATCTGTTCAGGGAGGGGCAATGGCGGAGATGCTCGTCGCCCAGCGGCGTGAGCAGCTGCTCAGCGAATTGAAGGCGTCGGGCGGCCTCAAGGTGGTCGATCTCGCCACGCGCCTGGGCGTCTCGCGTGCCACGGTGCGACGAGACCTGCTCGACCTGGAGGCGGAAGGGCGACTGAGTCGCGTGCGCGGTGGTGCCGTGGTGACCTCTTCGCACGATGCCACCGTCATGGAGATCGACGACGAGCCCGCTACCGCCGCGGGGGGCGCGCACGCTGGACCGCCCTCGCCCGAGCGCACGCTGGGGCTGTTGGTGCCGTCGGCTACGTACTATTACCCCCGCGTCGTGGCGGGCGTGCAGGCAGTGGCGGCCGAGCGGGGCGCTCGCGCGGTGATCAGTCTCAGTGACTACACACAAGGGGACGAAGCGGAGCGTATCGACGACCTCAGGGCCTCCGGCGCCTCAGGGCTGCTCGTCGCCTCCGCGGCGGGCCATGAACTGCCGGCCGAGACGCAAGGGCTCCTGGAGGCCACGGGACTGCCTTTTCTCCTCATGGAGCGCCAGCCGTCCGACCCGTTCGCCTCGTGCGAGTTCGTGGTCTCCGACCACCGGCAAGGTGCCTTCGCCGCGGTCGGCCACCTCGCCCGGCTGGGACACCGGGCCGTCGCGCTGTTCACCAACGGCAGCCCCACCGCCGATCAGGTGAGAGACGGCCACCGGGCGGCGGTGGAACGCCTGGCCCTGGCACCGGACGCGCCGTTCCACGACAGCGGTCGGCCCACCATGGGCTCGGCGGAGGCCGCCGAACACTATGAGCGGTTCATCGAGGCGTGCCTGGCGAGCGGGACCCGGGCGGCACTGGTGCACTCCGACCACGACGCGATCGAGCTGATGCGCCGCCTGCGTGTCCGCGGCCTGCGCACCCCGGACGACATGGCCCTGATCGCCTACGACGACGAGATCGCCTCGCTGGCGGATGTACCTCTCACCGCGGTGGCCCCGCCCAAGCAACAGCTCGGCGAGCAGGCCGCACAGCTCCTTCTCGACCGGATCGACGCGCCCGATCCCGCCGACGTCCCCGTGCGGCAGCTGTTCCTCCAGCCGCGCCTCGTCGTGAGGTCGTCCTGCGGAGCACAGGCGGCGCACCGAGGGAACTGAGCGGAGAACCGAGGGCAGGCGTCGATCCGTGAAACGGGGGCGGCCCCCGGACACGGGTCGGCCCGGACCGTGGCGGTCAGCGGGAGATCACCGGACGTAGCGCTCGGGGATCAGCCGCTGCGCCCGCAGGTCGTCCACCACGAGGCGCGCGAAGCGCGCGGCGCCGTACTCCGAGGTGTGCGTGTTGTCGCTGATGGTGTCACCGTGCAGGTACAGCGCCTTGGACGCCTCCATGCCCAACCCCTCCACCAGCTCCTTCGTCATGGCCGTCAGGTCGACGAGCGGCACCTCCAGCTCGGCGGCCAGGGCGCGCATCTCCACGGGCAGGTCGGCCTTCATGACATGCAGTGCCACGGAGTTGAGGGTGCCGTCCCTGTTGAACCGCCGCCGCACGATCGGGGTGACGAAGACCGGCTTGCCGTCCCGGGCGCGGACCCGTTCCGCCATCTCCGTGAGGTTGGCGCGGTACTGCTCGGCGGTGGTCGCCTTGTCGTTGTGGGCGAGCTGGATCAGGACGAGGTCACCACGGCGGATCTCGGCCTCCAGGGCGTCGAAGAACACCGGCTCGTCCAGGAAGGACTGGGTGCTCTCACCCCCGTCCGCGTAGTTGGCCACCGCCGCCCGGCCGCGCAGGAACTGGGGCAGCTCCTGACCCCACCCGGTGTACGGCTCGCTCCACTGGTCGCAGACGGTGGAGTCACCGGCCAGGAGGATCTGCGGTGCCCGGCGGGTGGGCGCCACGTGCAGGCCGGCGAGCTGGGGGGCGCTGCCGCCGAACGTCAGGTCGAGGCCCGGGCTCCCGGCAGGGCCGGTGGGCTGTCCTTCCGGTTCGCGCACGTTCACCGTGAAGCTGCGGAGGGCCTTCCGGCCGGCCTCGGTCGGCGTCTCGGCCAGCATGGTGCGCCGGGTCTCGGCCGTGATGTCGGTGCTGCCCGCCGTGTCACCGCCGAGCAGGGCGGTGACGGTGTAGTTGCCGGGCGGTACGTCGAAGTGGCAGACGACGGGCGCGTCCCCCGTGCACTGCCGAGGAAGGAAGTGCCGGGGCCCCGCGCTCGCCTGCCCGGGGGCGGCGAGCAGACCCACGACGGTCAGGGCGGCGCTGGTCAGCGCGGTGGCGCCGAGACGCGTCGTCGTACGACGGGTGGATGTCGACATGAGGTGGTATCCCTTCGGAGGTGAGGGTGCGTGGGTGGTGGCCGGAGAGGGCTGGCCGGACGCTCCACCGCACGACGTGAGCGCGGCTGCCGACCGACGGGGCCGCGCTCACGTCATGCCGTGTCAGCGGGGCCGGGCCCCGCGCTCGTGGGTCAGACCTCGTCGCCCACCAGAGCCAGGCACTGCATGACCGCCAGCCCGAACTGGGCGCTCGCGTTGGTGCCGAGTTCCGCCTCGTCGACCGGGTTCAGCACGGCCGGGCCCTCGATGCGCTCGGTGGTGAACGGATGGTCCTCGGGGTATCCGGCGTGCCCCCTGCGCAGTTCCTTCCAGGCGCGCTTGGCCAGCGTCTCGTCGCCGAGTTCCTTCGCGGCGTAGGCGGTGGCACGTGAGTACGCCTGCCGCAGGTTCTGACTGCCCCAGGAGGAACCGGTGGCCTCCTTCTGCTCGTCCCCGGTGGCGTTGTACAGCCGGCAGAACTGCACCCACTGGTCCTTCACTTCGGCGTCGTCGATCAGGTCGTTCAGTTCGGTCATGACCTCGATCAGTCCGAAGACGGAGCTGAGGGAACCGATGGACACGAGTTTCTCGGTGGGCCCGGTGAACGTGCCGTCGGCCAGGTTGTAGGTGACCGTCCCGCCCTGCGCCCAGCCGTTCGGCAGCGCGGCGATCGACCGGGCGCCGTTGATCAGCTTGGTGCGGGCGATCGCCTTCCCGCCCCGCTCCCACTCGGTGAGCCAGGCCATGGCCAGCGAGCCCCAGTCGGTGGTCTTGCCGACGAGGAGCGCCTTGGGGTCGGGGTCGAACTCGCCGTTGCTGCCGTTGACCTTGCGCCCGGGGTCGAGGACCAGGAAGCTCCGGTCGGAGTCGACCAGGTCGTGCAGCAGGTCGCCGACGCGTTCGTCGGCGGTGAGGAAGTAGTAGAAGCGCTTGTAGCCGGCGTTGCTGATGCGTACCTGTTTGGCGCTGTCCCCCCAGTGCATGACGCCGTGCCGGGTGCCCAGCCCCTGGTACTTGCCGATGTGGTACATGTCGGCCTCGCCCGTGTGCCGGGTCATGGCCTCGGCGAAGCGGAACGCCTTCGCGTCCCCGGTGCGCAGGTAGTGGTACCACAGCCACATGTCGGTGGAGAGCTCGGAGTTGTCCCAGGCATAGCCGCCGACGTCATAGCGCCACACGTGGCGGTCCGAGTCGTAAGCGTGCATGATGTCGCCGTAGTCCCAGAACCCGTACCAGGAACGCTGGTCCACCTGCTCCAGGTGGTACCGGTGCATGAAGTCGAGCTTGTCCTCCAGCTCCTTCTTCGCCGGGTTCGAACGGTCGACCGGCGCCCAGGACCCGAAGACACCGGTGCTGTGGTTGTGCTCGGGGCTGGAGACCAGCAGGGGCGGTGCGGTGTTCGCCTCCGCGAGGGCACTGAAGCGCTCGGCGGTCGGCGTGGCGTCCAGCGCCCAGAACATCAGCTCCGTGGTCCGGGCCACTCCGTAAGGGCTGCCGAAACCGGGCTCGTAGTCCTCGTAGGTGATCTCCAGCCCCTCGAGCTGCTCGGGGAAGGTGTCCTGCCCCATGCCGTCGTGGTAGAAGCGCAGGTCCATCGGGTTCGCTCGCGGCGACCACATCCAGGCGGTGGCCTGGGCCTCGTCGCCGGCCGCACCGGAGATCTCCAGCTCGGTCGGGTGCAGCTGCCAGAAGTTGCGCATGCCGAACGCGAGCCCGCCGGAGGGGGAGCCGACGTAGCCCAGCCCCTGGGCGCGCTTGCCGCCGTCGACCCGGATCCAGGAGCGACCCACCCCGGTCCGCTTGTTGATCTCGAAACCGTGGGCGTTGAGCTGACTCAGGCTGTAGTCGCCGAAAGCCGGGATGTACTGGAGGCGGGAGGTCACCCGGGTGTCCCAGGTGCTGGTGTCGGGGGTCTTCTTTCCTTCGTACTGGGCCTGGCGGACCGCCTCGCCGGGGTCGCGGCGCAGTCCTGTGACGCCGCGCACGGCTTCGGCCAGTACGCCCTTGCCGTCGCCGGCCAGGCGGATGTGCCGGTCGTGGAGTTCCCCACGCATGGGGACCGTGAACCGTATGCCGAGGCCGTTGACGAAGTCCTTCTTCTCGTTGCCGTCGAAGACGAAGGTGTGCACGACGCGGATGGCGTCCGATCCTGCGTACAGGTAGAAGCGGACGGCGAAGGGCAGCCAGGCGCGACGGCCCTTCCTGTGCTTGCCCTCGATCTTGACCACGGCCCGTACGGGACCGTCCTGTTCCACGGCGATGTCGCTCACGAAGCCGGTGAACGCCTCGGACTTGATGACGGGGGCGCCGTCGGTACCGGACCGGTCCTGCCGCGAGGCCACGAGCCGGCCGTCCTTGGCGATGACCGTGCGCCCGCGGCGGATCGCCGTGACGACCCGGTCCCCGCCGCGTCCGAACTCGACGTCGATCACCCCGGTGCTCACGGTGATCCGGTCACGCCCCCTGTGCACGCTCAGCGGTGACCGCGGAGCCGTCGCCTCGCCCGCCGTGAGCCGGTAGGACTCACTCCTCGGTGCCTGCGAACTCACCGAATGAGCCGTCCACTTCACCGAGCCGTCCGGCCACCAGCCGATGGGCCGGCTCTGCATCGGCACCGTCTCGCCGGACTCGGTGGTCAGGGCGAAACTCTGGTCGGAGGAGAAGGCGCCGCGAGGCCAGGGCACGCCCCAGGTGGTGCCACCCGCGACCTCCCGCGGTGCGGCGCCGTCGAGCCAGCGCACGGTGATGGGGTCGTGTCCGTCCGGATCGAGCGGCGCGGCCACGGGTCCGGACCGCGGCCGCGCGGCGGCCGGAGAAGCCGAGAGCAGCGCGGCTCCGCCGGCCGCTGCGGCGGTGGAGGCGAGCATGGAACGTCTGCTGAGTTGGCCCACGGTGTGCGGCTCCTTCCGAGAGGCGCAGAGAAGCTCTGCGTCGGCTGGCTGACTGTCAGGTGGACGTGTCCGGCCGCTCTGGCGCGGCAGGCGCGCACGACACAACGCCACGGAAGCGGCTGGTGACGACAGCCCTTGGTCACCGGAAGGTCGCGGCTCCGTCCCGGCGTGCGGCACATGCTTACACCAACCTGCACACGTGAACCAGGCTTTGAACAGAACTGAACGAGAGGACGTCACTACTCGTCATGACACGGCTCCCTGGGAGAGGGCCTTCGGGGGTGAACATTGCCTATTCGGTAGTAAGTCTCACCGCGACGCACCTTGTTGGCGCCCCCTGTGGCAGGCACAATGCTCGACACGTCAAGTTGCTTCAGAAGTGTTCGCCGCGGTGTGCGGCCGAGAGGAAGCCAGATGCCCATACCCATCGGTGACTCCGCCCTCCTGGTGTTCCAGGGAGACAGCATCACGGCCGCCGGGCGGGACACCGACGACCCCGCGGACCTCGGTAACGGCTTCGTCCGCATGGTCGCCGAGCGGCTTAGCGTGCTTCACCCCCGGGCCGGTGTCCTCAACCGGGGTGTCAGCGGCAACCGCGTCGCCGACCTGAGGGCCCGCTGGGCCACCGACGCCATCGACCTCCGCCCCGACCTGCTCTCCGTCATGATCGGGGTCAACGACACCTGGCACCGGTACACCCACGGCATCCGGACGCCGGTGGAGCGGTTCGACGCCGACTACCGTGGCCTCCTCCGGCAGGCCACGGCCGTCGGAGCGCGGCTGGTGCTGGTAGAACCCTTCCTTGTCCCTGTCCGGTCCGAGCAGTGGGACTGGCATGCGGACCTCGACGCGCGCATCCATGTAGTGCGCAGGCTGGCCGCCGAGTTCGACACGGTTCTCCTGTCGGCTGACGGTCTGCTCAACCAGGCGGCCCGGGAGGCCGGGGACCCCGCCAAGATCGCCGACGACGGAGTGCACCTGACGGTCGTGGGCCACTCCGTGCTCGCCGACGCGTGGATCCGTCTCATCCTCGAATGAGACAGCGCACTGCGCGACCTCGAATGAAACACCGTACACCGCGACTCGGACACCCCACCGTCTCCCCAGGAGGACATGTGCCCACCCCAGCTCCACCGCCCCGTCCGCGCGCCGCGACGGCTCTCGCTCCCGTGCTGCGCGAGGAGGTGTTCGGGCCCCGGGGAATGCGTGAACTGGCTGATGCAGTGGACGTCGTGGCGGAGGCCCCGGACGTCCGGACACTCCTGACCGACCCCCGTCGCGCGGAGGTCGAAGTGCTTGTCACATCGTGGGGCGCGCCCGCGCTGACACCGGACGTGCTGGACGAGCTGCCGGCCCTGCACACTGTGGCGCATGCCGCCGGCTCCGTCCGCAAGCTGGTCACCGATGCTGTCTGGGGCCGGGGGATCACCGTCATCTCAGCGGCCGAGGCGAACAACGAGCCCGTGGCGGAGTTCGTCTACGCCCACGTCGTACTGGCACTCAAGGACGTGTACCGCCGCTCGCGGCACATGGCCGCGGTGAAAGCGCTGCCGCCGGTCGACGACGTACCCGGAACCCTTCGGCAGACGGTAGGACTGGTCTCCTTCGGCTCAGTGGCGCGCAAGGTGGCCCAGCGGCTCCGGCGACTGGACACGCGGGTGCTGGCCTGGGACCCCTACCTTCCACCGGACGTCTTCGACGACTTCCAGGTGGCCAGGGCCTTCGACCTGAGCGAGGTCGTCGCCCGATCACGGGTGCTGAGCATCCACACCCCCCTCATCCCCGGAAGCACCGAGAAACTGGTCACGGGTGAGTTGCTGAGGCTGCTGCCCGCGGGCGCCACACTCATCAACACCGCCCGGGGAGCGGTGATCGACGAGCAGGCCATGATCGAGGTGCTGACCGAACGCCCCGACCTGTCCGCCGTGCTCGACGTGACGGCCGAAGAGCCACCGCCGGCCGATTCGGCCCTGTACACGCTGCCCAACGTGATGCTCACCGGACATGTGGCGGGGACGGTCGGCGGCGAACGCCGCGCGATGGGACGACTGGTCGTCGACGAACTGCGCCGTATCGGCGCGGGACTGTCCCCCCTGCATGCCGTCACCGCCGAGGCCGCGCCGCTGCGTGCCTGAGCGGTGTGAGCCGCCCCTGCATCGTGCACGCGAGATGTGTCGAACGTATTGACCCCATGTTGGAAACGTTTTAACTTCAGCCCACTCCAACCCGTAGCCGAGGAGGCTTCGTGGCCGCGTTGCTGCGTGAGCGCCCCGGGAAATCAGCGGTGAACCGCCCTTCCCGTCGTCCATCAGGCGCTTCAACCAAGCGAAAAAGTTTTCACAAACGCCGGGGCCGGGGCTTGTTCCTGCTCATGCTCCCGGGGGTCGCGTACTTCCTTGTCTTCCACTACGGCGCGCTGGTCGGGAACCTGATCGCTTTCAAGGAGTACGTGCCGTTCGACGGTATCTGGGCCAGCCCCTGGGTCGGCTTCGGCAACTTCGAGCGGATGTTCGCGGACGGTGCGTTCTGGGACGCGGTCCTCAACACCCTCTGGATCGCCGTCCTCCAGATTGTCTTCTACTTCCCCGTGCCGCTGGCCCTCGCGCTCCTCCTTCACAGCCTGACCTGGTCCTCCGTCCGCCGTTTCGTGCAGTCGGTGGCCTACCTTCCGCACTTCATCTCGTGGGTGATCGTGGTCGCCCTGTTCCAGCAGGTCCTCGGCGACACCGGCCTGGTGAACGGCCTTCTCGGTGACGGGGGCCTGAGCACGGTCGACATCATCGGCAACCCGGACGCCTTCAAGCCGCTCGTCGTGGCCCAGGTGATCTGGAAGGACGCCGGCTGGGGCACGATCATCTTCCTGGCCGCCCTCTCCCAGGTCGACGAGCAGCAGTACGAAGCCGCCGCGATCGACGGCGCCGGCCCCTGGCGCCGCTTCTGGCATGTCACCCTGCCCGCCATCCGCCCGGTCATCGTGCTGCTGCTCATCATGCGCCTCGGTGACATCCTCTCCGTCGGCTTTGAACAGATGCTGCTCCAGCGCGACGCCGTCGGCCCGCAGGCCGCCGAGATCATCGACACCTTCGTCTACTACCAGGGCGTCGTCGGCGGCGACTACGGATACGCCGCCGCCGCGGGGCTGTTCAAGGGCGTCATCGGCGCCCTCCTCGTCTATGCCGCCAACAAGGTCGCGCACCGCCTCGGCGAACAGGGGGTCTACAAGTGAGTTCCCAGGCAAGGCCCGGCTGGATGGAGAAGCCGAAGCCCGTCACCCAGGTCGCCAAGGCGATCGCCCTCGTCGTGGTCGTGCTGCTGGTGTGCGTGCCGTTCCTCGTCATCCTGTCGACCTCGCTCGCCTCCCAACAGGAGGTCGTCAACAACGGCGGCTGGGTCCTGTGGCCCACAGAGCCGACACTCCAGGCGTACCGGGACATCCTTAGCGGAGGTATCGTCACCCACGCCCTGGGCGTCAGCGCCGGCGTCACAGTGGTGGGTACCGTGCTCAGCCTCGCCTGCACCGTCACCCTCGCCTACGCCCTGTCCCGCCCCGGCGTCTTCGGCGGCAAACCGGTGCTGCTGCTCATCCTGTTCACCTTCCTCTTCCCGCCCGGCATGATTCCCAGCTACCTCCTGGTCAAGGAGCTGGGCATGCTGGACAGTTACTCGTCCCTGGTCCTGCCGGTTCTGGTAAACGTTTTCAACCTCGTCGTCCTGCGCGGCTTCTTCCAGGGCATCCCGGAGGAGCTGTACGAGGCGGCCCGCCTGGACGGCGCCGGCGACCTCCGCGTCCTGTGGACCATCGTGTTGCCCCTGTCGAAGGCCGCCCTCGCGGTCGTCGGCCTCTTTTACGCCGTGGCGTACTGGAACTCCTGGTTCTTCGCCTCGCTCTACCTGGAGAGCGACCACTGGCCGCTCCAGCAGGTGCTGCGCACCTACGTCGTCTCCGGTCTCGGCCTCACCGACACCACCACCGGTGAGGCGACCGTGACCGCACCCCAGACCATCCAGATGGCGGTCCTGGTCCTCGCCACCGTGCCGATCCTGCTCGTCTACCCCTTCCTGCAGAGGTACTTCACCAAGGGCGTGCTCACCGGCGCCATCAAAAGCTGACGGCGTCAACCCCGCACCCCCGATCTCGTCGCACGAACGCCTCAGAAGCCGCACCCGAAAGGGCCCACCGCCATGCCCAGCATGTCCCGACGCACCCTGTTGCGCTCCATGGCCGCCGCCGGAACCGCCATCTCCGTCCCGACCCTGCTCACCGCCTGCTCCAGCGAATCCACAGGCGGTGACGTCTCCAACTCCGGCAAGAAGCTCGCACCGTGGCCCGACTACAAGCCGGTCGCGGGAGCCAAGCCCGATCTCGCACCCACCGACTCGGGGGTCCAGGCCGGCTACACCACCTACCCCTCCGACCTGACAACCTCGGTGTCCCGCACGCCGGGTGACGGCTCCACCATCAAGGTCATGTCCGTCTCCTTCGGCGTCCCGCCCAAGAGCAGGGAGCAGAACAAGTACTGGCAGGCCGTCGAGAAGGCGCTGGGCGTCAAGATCGAGTACACCGTCGTCCCGCAGGGCGACTACGAGAAGAAGATGGCCACGGTGATGGCCAACGACCCGGACGCCTTGCCCGACATCATCAACCTCTTCTCCGGCTACGAACTGCCCCGCGAGGCGGAGTTCGTGCAGCGGCGTGCCGAGGACCTCACCCCGTTCCTGTCGGGTGACGCGGTCACCGACCACCCCAACCTCGCCAACATCCCGACGCACGCATGGCGCGACATGGGCCGCATCGGCGGACTGATCTACGGCATCCCGCTGGAACGACCGGTGCCCGGCTCCACGCTGTGGCTCAACCAGCGGATGTTCACCGACGCCGGCATGAAGGAGGGCTGGACCGCCGAGGGCTTCGCCACCGTCGCCAAGAAGGCCACCCGGGGCAAGGCGTACGCCCTGGGCGCGTCGAACGGGTCGACCTTCGGCAACGCGGTGCACGCCACGGCGTTCAACGCGCCGGTCGACTGGGCGGTGGACGACAAGGGCAACTTCCACTCCATGTACATCGACGAGCGCTTCAAAGCGGCCATGGCCTTCCAGGCCCGGCTGCGCAAGGAGGGCTCGTACCACCCCGACGCCACGTCCATGTCCACCCCGGATCTGCAGACGGCCTTCCTCAACGGCACCGCCGGCTCCATGCAGAACGGCTTCGGCTCGTACACGACCATCTACCGCGACGCCGAGGGCCTGATGACGCCGGCGCCCGCGCTGCCGTACAGGGTTGACGGCAACCCCGGGGGTATCAAGGCCGCCCGCCGGTCCTTCGGCTACACGATCCTGAAGAAGGCCAAGAAGGAGCGCATCCAGATGCTCCTGCGCATCCTCGACTACCTCGCCGCCCCCTTCGGCAGCAAGGAGTACGAGCTGGTGCACTGGGGGGTGGAGGGCACGCACTTCACCCGGGCCAAGGACGGCTCACCGGAGTACACCAAGGCCGGCGAAGTGGACAACGTCAGCAACCTTCCCTTCCGTTACCTGGCCGAGGGACCTCAGGTGCTCTTCGTCCCGGGCATGCCGGAGGTGGTCCGCTCCCTGCACGCCTGGCAGCAGAAGGTGATACCGGTCGCCATCCGCAACGCCTCCTACGGACTGCAGTCGGCCACCTGGTCCAAGCACGGGTCGACCCTGGAACGGATGATGGGCGACACGATCACTGCGATCATCGCCGGACGGGCGCCGATGTCCGAGTACGACTCGGTGATGAAGAAGTGGCGCTCCCAGGGGGGCGACAGAGTGGCCGAGGAATTCGCCAAGGAGCATGCCGCCAACGCGTGACGCGGTACCGGCGGCACAGACACGGCACAGGGAAGACGGGAACAGCATGACGCAGAAGAAGCGGGTCACGATCCGGGACGTCGCCGAGCGGGCGGGAGTCTCGGTGGCCACCGTCTCCCGCGTCCTGTCCGGCAACTACCCGGTGCCGCCCACCACCCGCACCCGCGTGACGCGCGCCGCCCGCGCCCTCGACTACGTCGCCAACGCACACGCCCGCGCCCTGGTCGGCGGCGGCCGCAAAACGGTCGCCGTCGTCCTGCGCCAGGTCACCAGCCCGTTCTACGCCCACGTCGCCGAGGGCGTGGAGGCCGAGGCCGCCGAACGCGGCTGGCTGTGCTTGGTCGGCACCACCGGTGGGAATCCCCAGCGCGAGCTCGACTTCGTCCAGCTCATGCGGGAGGAGGGCGCCGGTGTCGTCATCCTGGTGGGCGGCGTCGTCGAGGACGACTCCTACCGGGCACGCGTCGCCCACTACGCCCACGCCCTCAACGCCGTCGGCTCCCGCCTCGTGCTGTGCGGACGCCCGTCCTCCGATCCCGACCTGCCTGTCCTGGTCGTCGGATTCGACAACGAGGCAGGCGCCCGTGCCGCCACCAGCCACCTGCTGTCCGCAGGCCACCGGGACATCGTGTTCATCGGCGGCCTGCCCGGGAACACCGCCCTCGACGCACGCACCGCCGGCTACCGCACCGCTTTGGCCGAGCACGGACTGCCCCCGCACGCCGCGCACGTGGTGGACTGCGGGCTCGGCCGGTCCGCCGGACACCGCGCCATGACCGAAATACTCAAGCAAGGGCGGAAGTTCACCGCCGTCCTCGCCGGCGACGACATGGTGGCGGCCGGCGTCCTGCGCGCCGTCACCGACGCCGGACTACGCGTCCCCGACGACATCTCCGTCGTCGGCTACAACGACGCTCCCCTCGCGCAGGACCTCAACCCGCCCCTGACCACGGTGCGCACACCCGCCGAGGAACTGGGCCGCGCCGCGGTCCGCCTCGCCCTAGGCGATCGCAATGACGCCCTCGGCGTCCCGCACATCCTCGGCACCCACATCGTCGTACGCGACAGCGTGGGCCCGCCGCCCCGCCCGGGCGGCGCCCCCGACACAGGAGGAACCACCCCCGCATGACCACGCCCCACCTGTCGGCCGACCCCGGCCACCTGCCACCCTCCGACCTCACTCTGTCGCCGCTCACCGGCTACACCCGCGCCCACTGGGAGACCGCCGCCGACCACCTCCTGACGAGTCTGCGCCCCTACGCCTCACCCGGGCTGGCCCAGTACCGCCTCACCGGCCGCACCGGATACTCGGGAGCCTGGTCCGACGGCCTCGAAGGATACGCCCGCTCCTTCCTCCTGGCCGCCTTCCGCATCGCCGGAGCCCAGGGCATCGACCCGCCGGGCAGCGCCGTCATCAGCGAGCTCGTCGACCGCTACGCCACCGGCCTCGCCGCCGGCACCGATCCGGACCACCCCGAGCACTGGCCGCCGATCACGGACCATTCCCAGCCCATGGTCGAGGCCGCCTCGGTGGCCGTCGCGCTGCACGAGACCCGGCCGTGGCTGTGGGACCGGCTGCCCGACGCCGTACGGCAACGGACCGTCGACTGGCTCGGTGGCTTCGTCGGAGCGAAGGCCAACGAGTCCAACTGGCGCCTCTTCCAGGTCGTCACCGAGGAGTTCCTCGCCTCCGTGAACGCGCCGCACAGCCGCGCCGAGATCGACGCGGGCCTGGCCCGGCTGGAGGACTGGTACCGCGGCGACGGCTGGTACACCGACGGCGACGGCCGGAAGTTCGACTACTACAACGGCTGGGCACTGCACCTCTACCCGGTGCTGTGGTCACGCATCGCGGGCCCCCGCGCCGACCGCGGCCTGGTGCAGGAACACCGCGACCGACTGCGCACCTTCCTCGACACCCACCAGTACTTCTTCGGCTCGGACGGCGCCCCCCTGTACCAGGGTCGCTCCCTGACCTACCGCTACGCCACCACCGCTCCGCTGTGGGTCGGCGCCCTCGCCGACGCCACCCCTCTCCCGCCCGGCCGCACCCGCCGCCTCGCATCCGGCGCGCTGAAGCACTTCACCGACCATGGCGTCCCCGACGAGCGGGGCCTGCTGAGCCTGGGCTGGTACCGGCCGTTCCTCCCGGCCACCCAGCCCTACTCGGGACCGGCGTCCCCCTACTGGGCAGCCAAGGCGTTCCTCGGTCTGCTGCTCCCGGCCGATCACCCCGTGTGGACGGCGACCGAGGAACCGGGCCCTGTGGAGACCGCCGACCACCGGCTCGCCCTGCCCGCCCCCGGATGGCTGCTGCACTCCACCGCCGCCGACGGCATCGTACGTCTGGTCAACCACGGCAGCGACCGGCTCCCGCCCCCGCCGGCGACCGCCCAGGAGAACCCCCACTACGCGCGCCTGGCGTACTCCACCGCCACCGCGCCGGAGACCCCGCCCGACGACGGGCCCTTCGGTCACGACAACCACATCGCGCTGGTCGGGAACGCCGGGGCCACCTTCCGGACGCGCATCCACCCGCTTTACACGGACGGGCCCCGGGCCGCCTCCTGGCACACCCCCTGCCTGCGCGATGCCGATCCCCCCGCGGCCCGCATCGTAAGCGCGAGCGTGGTGCACGGTCCGTGGGAGGTACGTGTCCACCTGGTGGACGCCCCCGTCGGCCTCACCGTGCGCGAAGGCGGCTGGGCCGTCGCGGACGACGATGAACCCCCTACCGGGAGCAGCAGCCCCGGCCGGGCGGTGGCCGTCCGCCGGGACGGCCTCACCAGCACCCTGGTCGGATTGCTCGGCTGGGAGACCGGACCGGACGCCCGCCATGGCACGGTCGCCCACCGGACCGGACACAACGCCTACGGCACCCACTCGGCCACGCCCCTGCTGACCGTCGACCACCCCGGTGGCACCCTGCTCCTGGCCACCCTGGTGGTCCTCTCCGCCGACCCCGCTGTCCACAGCACCCTCCGGACGCCGGAGAGTGACGTCCAGGCCCGCGCGATGCCGGACGGGACTGTGGAGATCCGCTTCCCCGACGGACACCGTGATTTCGTACGGGCGGACGTTCCCGCAGGCAGGTGAACGGTGGGCCTCCGAACCGGCCCGGAGGCCCACCGCAGTCCCGTGCGCCACGGCAGACCAGGCGCACCGCCGTCACGTCGGAGCATCCACGGCACCGTCATCATCGCCCCGGTCCGAAACTTCAGCTCCGGCTCCGGCTCCGCCGACGCCCCGCCGGACCCCCCGGGGCCTGGTCGAGCAGGCCGGCCAGGCCGTCGGAGTGTAGGTCGAACCTGTCCGAAGGGAGGGCGGATCGTCCACGGGAGGGCCGACCCGCCCGGTACGCAGCCCGAGGGCCTGGGCACCGCGCAGACCCCAGGCGTGGGTGGCGACCATCAGGAACCCCTCGACGGTACTCCGGAAACGGTGACGGCCAGTCGGTGGATCGCAGGGTCCGGCTTGTAGGGGCGGATCTTCTCGGCGGACAGGGCATGGTGCCAGCACAGTCCGGCGTGGGCGTTGAGCCCCGGCAGCGCCGTCCGGTTCGCGTGGGAGGTCTGACCAGCGAGAACCGTTCGGCGAGCTGGGCGAGGCCGGTCACGGTGTCGGGCCATGGTGGGAGTCTGCGCTCCGACAGAGCCAGGGCCGCTACGGCGACCGGGGTGTCGACTCCGGCTGCGTCGGTGACGAGCCGGGCGGCTTCCCGGTCGAGAACGTTGCTGCGGGGGTAGGACCGGGCGCCGTCGAGGACGCGACGGTGCTCGCGGTCGATGTGCTGCTGCCACAGCGACAGGAAGCGCTCGATTCCGGGATCGTCGAGGCAGGGGGGCGAGTGCACGAATGTCGGCGCGGATACCGGTGGGCTCGTCGACGAGTGTGCCGAGCACGTCGAACACGACGGCGTCGATCTCCGGCTCTGACATGAGAGAAATCTCCTGATCGAAGCGGGGGAATGAGCGTGTCTGTCAGCCGAATGCAGCCGGCAGACACCCCGATTTCCGCACCTCACGGTCTGCGCGTCGACCCTGGTCGACGCCGTCGGCCACCGTGCCCGCCCCACCGTCGCGCCGTCTTCGCGGGGTGTCGGCACGTCCGCCGGTTACGGGCCGGGAGGTCACCGGTCGTCAGGTCGCACCAGCCGGGCGGTCAGCACGGGCACATAAAACTCGGTGATGGCGGTGATGTTGGGATGCGTGCCGCTGCCGTTGCTGGTCGGGAAGCCGTTGGCGTCGCGGCCGTTGAAGGTGTAGGCCACGCGCTGAGCGTCGATCCGGGTGTCAAGGGTCGTGTCCCCGAAGACGTCGGCGACCGTGACACCCCATTTCTCGGCCACCCGCAACGTGACCTCCCGCAGGGTCAACTGGGTCTGCCAGTCCCTGGAGACCAGTTTGTGGGTGGTCACGTACACGATCCGGGCAGTCGGCCACTTCTCCTTCATCGCGTGGATGGTCGCTTCGAGAGCTCCGGTGTAGGTACTGGTGTCGAGGTCGGCCGGATCCAGGGAATCGTCGACCTGCCCGATCTCGTAGGTCTGGTTGTCGTGAATCTCCAACGCGTCGTTCGTCCCACCGTCGAAAACGATGACGTCGGGCGCCTGGGCGACGGCCCGGCGCACCTGGGAGATGATCTGCCCGCCGTGGGCATCGGGCGCCGGACCCAGCGTGGCACCGTTCCTCGAGTACTTTGTCAGCGAGATCCTCTCGCGTTCGGCGACGAAGTCCACGAAGCCGCGTGCGTACCCATTGCCCTGGACGATGCTGTCGCCGAAGGCGTAGAGGGATGTGCCGACCAGGGAACCCTTGGCGGAGTGGGCGGGCCGTGACAGTCTGAAGTTGTCGATCGACTGCGTGCCGGTCCCGTAGTAGTTGCAGGCGACGAACTTCGCGAGGTTCGTCCCAGTGATGTCTCCCGTCCCGGAGGCCATCACTCTCGGGGCCGCCTCTCCGGTGGTGATCGCGTACTGGAGCGTGCCGACGGAGAAGTCCATGTGCAGGTCCACCGTGAACCACTTGCTGCTGTCGAAAGCGGTCCGGTTCCACACAGGGTTGAGGTCGTCCTCTGCGGAGGCGGAGGTGGAATCCGGTCCCGTCACCGCGTAACGGAGCTCGGTGGCGGTCGACGCGATCGCGAACACGAGGTGCCCGTCGTCGTCGCGCAGCTCCAGACCGGTCTTCATCGCCGAGCTGGCGATCGCCGTGCTCCAGTCGAACCGCAGGCCCAGGGTCTTCTCTTCCCGGATCGAAGACGGGAACCGTTTGACGGACGTCGTGTAGCTGCGCATACCGTCCGTGAGGTTCAGTACGCCGTCACTGCTCCCCGCGCCGATCGGGAAGCCGAAGTCGGCGGACTCGGTCGGGTCGTCGAAGTTCTCGCTGATCAGCGTGACCGGGGTGAGGTCGGTGGCCGAGGCGGTGCCGGGCAGGGCGAGCCCCGTGAGGAAAAGAGCCGCAGTGGCGAGCGCGGTGGTCCGTCTCCGTGTTCGCGGACCGGTTCTGATCTTGGAGGATCGCACGTCGAACTCCTTTGGTCTCGGGCTGCCGAGAACGGGCCTGAGTGGTGCGAGGGAGAGAGGGAGAAGATTTGGGAGGCCGGGGCTGCCGGATCGGCGCACGGCGGAGGCGGAACGTCCTCGGGCAACGTAGTGATCGTTCACTCCGGAGGGCAAGGCCCGCGCACGTGATCGATCACTTTTTGCATCCCGGCGGCTCCTGTGTCGACTGGTGCGGTGTCTCCCACCCGGTCCCCGGCCGGGCCCGGAAGGGGCGAGGGCCCTGGACCCCCCTCGTCCCGGGCTCCGCCGGGGGTGCACGGAACCGATGGACCGGCCCGGCCGCCGTTCTATGCTCGGAGCAATCGACTGCGCGGTCAGGGCGTCGGTTTCGCCCGTTTCAGGCGGATCGGCCGTCGCGCGGTTCAAGGGAAGGACGCATAGCGGCATGGTCGGCGGCTCAGGAACGGCAGAACCGAAGAAGAAGCGCGCGACCATCTGGGAGGTCGCCCGGCTGGCCGGCGTGTCGCACCAAACCGTCTCGCGATACCTGAAGAACGACGGCGGCATGAAGCCGACCACGAAGTCCAAGATCGACCGAGCCATCGCCGAACTGGACTACCACCCGAACCTCATCGCCCGGTCCATGCGGACACGGCGGACCAACCGGGTCGCGATCGTGCTGCCCGAGCTGACGAACTTCGTACCCATCCCCATGCTCCGGGGAGCTTCCGCCGCGGCGCACGAGGAGGGGTTCACCACCGATGTCATCGGACTGGAGGGCGGGGAGGGTCGACGCGCCGAGGGTGTCCTGAACCTCCTGGCCTCGGGGCAGGCGGAGGGCATCCTGTCCTTCACCCCGCTCGGCGACCTCAGTGAACGCATGAAGGGCGAGACGGCGCCCGTGATCGTGTTCGGCGAGTACGACGACGACATGCACTCACGAGGGAAACTGGCCGACGGAAGGCCGGCCGAGGACATCGTCCGTCACCTGGCCGACCTCGGACACCGCCGTTTCCTGCATGTCGCAGGACTGCGTGGCTGGGCGTCGGCCGACAACCGCCGTGCCGTGTACGCCGAGGCCGTCGCCAAGTACGGTCTGGAGTCGTACGGCATTTACGACGGGGACTGGTCGGTGGGCTCGGGCTATCAGGCCGCACAGGAACTCCCGGTGGACTCCGGCGTCACTGCGGTACTCGCGGCCAATGACTACGTGGCCATCGGGGTCATCAGAGGTTTTCAGGACCGAGGGATCCGGGTCCCAGAGGACGTCAGTGTCTTCGGGTGGGACGACGAACCGTTCGGTCTCTACCTGCGCCCGACGCTGTCCACCGTCAGGAGCGACGGGGAGGCTCTGGGACGGCAGGCGATGGCGTCCCTGCTTGCCGCAATCAGGGGAGAACAGCCTCCGCAAATTAGCGAAAGTAAGCTATATGAACTCGTCCCCCGAGGGTCCAGCGGCCCTTCCCGTGGTGAGTTGGGTCGGAATGCTAACTCGTAGGAGTTTGGTGCCCCTGGTGACTGGGAGCAGTAAAATTCACTAAAGCAAAAGTGATCGATCATCTGCAAGGGTATTGACGCAAAAAGTGATCGATCACTATCGTCGCTCCGACACCACGGCAGGTGCGACACGTGGTGGATCTCTTATCGATTCATCCCACTCAAGCAGACCGGGAGAGGCGGCGGCCCAAGCCGTTTTCCGCACGGAGGCCGGAGTGGCGAAAGGAAAACCCGTGACACAGCAAGGTGTTGCCAGGGGCGGACGAGCCCGGGCCTTCACAGGGGCCGCCGTTGCTCTGGCGGCGGCGTTGACCATCGCCGGATGCGGCGCGCCCGGAACCGATTCCTCGTCGGACGCGGACTCCCTGACCCCCAAGAAGCCGGCCAAGCCGATCAAGTTGACCGTCATGGACGGTGGCGGCAACCTGGCCGGCGGCGGCAAGGCCGCCATCGACGCCTTTGTGAAGGCGAACCCGGACCTGGTCTCGGGTGTCACCTACCAGACGGCGGCCGGCCCGGACGTTGCGGGCAAGGTCCGGGCGCAGCGCAGCGGCGGCAAGATGGACATCTCCCTCGTCCTGGGCGGCCCGGACGTGCTCGGCGCCGCCGAGAAGCAGGACCTCCTGCTGGAGCAGGTCGAGGCCAACGCCGAGTCGCTGCCGGACCTCTCCGCGATCCAGGACGCGCCGCGCGCCGAGCTGCAGAAGACCGCCCACGGTCTCGGTGTGCTGATCAACTACGACCCCAACGGGCCCTTCATCGACTACAACCCGGACAAGGTCGACGCTGGCGACGTCCCGGCCACTCCCGAGGAACTGCTGGAATGGGCCAAGGCGCACAAGGGCGAGTTCGCCTACGCGCAGCCCTCCGGATCCGGTTCCGGCCGCGCCTTCATCCAGGCCCTGCCCTACATGCTGGGTGACTCCGATCCGCAGGACCCCGTCAAGGGTTGGGACAAGACCTGGGACTACCTCGCCGAACTGGGCGAGTACGTCAACAGCTACCCGGCCAGCTCGACCATCCTGGCGCAGCAGTTCGGGGCCGGCCAGTTGGAGGTCATCCCGACGATCATCGCCCACGACGTGTCGAACCGTAAGACGAAGACCTGGCCCGCGGACACCGGAATCGCCCTGTTCGACAACCAGAACTGGATCAGCGACGGCCACTTCGCGATGGTGCCCAAGGGCGTCAGCGCCGAGACGCTGTACGTCGTCCTGAAGCTGGAGTCGTACCTGGTGGGCCGGGAGGCGCAGCAGGAGCGGCTGACCACCGGCGTGCTGACCACCGCCAACAAGGACGTCACCACCGAGAACTCGGGCTCGAAGGTGAGCGTCTTCGTGGAGGAGTGGGGCCGGCCCGACTTCTACCCGAAGGCCCTGAAGACCGGCGAGGTGCGTGTCGCGCTGGCGCCCGACAAGATGCAGGAGGCGTTCGACCTCTGGCAGCGCAACGTCGGTTCCAAGGTCGGTAGCTGACCATGGCGATGACAGGTACCAAGCCCGCGGTCACCTTCGAGAAGCTGTCGATGCGAGGGGTCACCCGCCAGTACGCCAAGGCCGGCGCTCCCGCCCTGGCCGAGCTCGACCTGGACCTGGAGCGAGGTGAGTTCGTCGCCCTGCTGGGCCCCTCCGGTTGCGGCAAGTCCACCGCGCTGGCCTGTCTGGCGGGTCTGCAGCCGCTCACCAGCGGCTCCATCTGGCTCGACGACACCCGGATCGACACCCTCCCGACGGAGAAGCGCGGCTTCGGGATGGTCTTCCAGAACTACGCCCTCTTCCCGCACATGAGCGTGCAGAGGAACGTCGAGTTCGGCCTGAGCATGCGGGGTCTCCCCAAGGCGCAGCGACAGGAGGGCGCCCTGCGCGCCCTCCGGCTGGTCCAGTTGCGCGAGCACGCGGCCAAACTGCCCTCGCAGCTGTCCGGCGGACAGCAGCAGCGCGTCGCCATCGCCCGCGCCCTGGCCATCGAGCCTGAGATCGTCCTCATGGACGAGCCGCTGTCCAACCTGGACGCGGCCCTGCGCATCGAGATGCGCACCGAGATCAAGCGCCTCTACCAGGAGCGCGGTCTCACCGTCCTCTACGTCACCCACGACCAGGAGGAAGCGCTCTCCCTCGCCACCCGCCTGGTGGTGCTGCGCAAGGGGGTCCTGGAGCAGACGGGCACGCCGCAGGAGGTGTACACCAACCCGGTCAGCGCGTATGTCGCCGGCTTCATGGGCTACCGCAACCTCTTCCCGGCGCAGGTCGATACCACCGGGCACGGGAACGCGGTCAGCGTGCGGGCCCACGGCACCGTCATCCACGGCAGCCACCGCTCCGGCGCCTCGCTGGAACCGGGAGCCGAGGTGACCGTGGCCATCCGGCCCGAGGACTTCGTGGTCGGCCCCGGCACCACCGGCAACTCCGTCAAGGCGGTCGCCGAAGTGGTCGAATACCACGGCCGGGAACTGTCGGTGCGGGCCCGTACGGGCGACGACACGGTACTGCACCTGAAAACCGACCAGCCGGTCGTGGCGGGCACCACCCTCCACTTGGGGGTCGTGCCCGAGCGGGTTCTGGTCTACGCCGAGTCCTCCGCGTCCGGAGCCCAAGCGGGGGAGGCTCCGCATGGCTGACGTGCTCGACCCGTCGCGGGGGAGCGCTGGCCGGCAGCCCCTGAAGCACCGGCTGGCCGAACGCGGCATCGACTGGTCGCTGATGTTGCTGCTGCCGGCCCTCGTCGTGATCGGCGCGCTGTTCCTCTACCCCTTCATCTACGGCATCTCCATCTCCTTCCAGCCCTTGGAAGGAGGCGGCCCGTTCGCCAACTACCAGGACTTCTTCGGCGACTCCTACCAGCGGGATGCCATCTTCAAGACGCTGCAGCTGGCCGTGCCCGTGGCCTTGGTCAGCGTCGGCCTCGCCACCCCCATCGCCTACCAGTGCCGACGCGACTTCCGTGGCCGGAAGCTGGTGACCCTGGCCCTGATGCTGCCCATCACTTTCGGCAGCATTCTCATCGCCCAGGGCATGCTGCGGGTGTTCTCCCCCTACGGGTGGGCCAACCTGGCGCTGGAGGCGATCGGCCTGCCCAAGGCCGACCTCCTCTACAACTACGAGGGCACCTTCATCGCCGCCGTCCTGACCACCCTGCCGCTGGCTTTCCTGCTGCTCATGGGCTTTTTCGGCGGCATCGACCCAGCCCTGGAGAATGCCGCCGCCACACTGGGGGCCGGCCGGGCCACCCGGTTCTGGAAGATCTCCCTGCCTCTGGCCATGCCCGGCATCCTCACCACGTTCATGCTCGCCCTGGTCGAAGCATTCGCGATCTTCCCCTCGGCGATCCTGGTGGGCCAACCCGACAACGAGACCCACGTCCTGACGATCCCCATCTACCAAGCCGCGTCCCAGCGGTCGGACTATGCGCAGGCATCCGCCATCGCCATCGTGCTCACTCTCATCGAGCTGCTGTTCCTCGCCCTGATGGTGCTGCTGCGCAACCGCCTGTACAAGGGACCCGCGGTAGGAGGCAAGGGCTGATGACCACCCTCGCCACCCCTCCGACCGCCGGCCCCCGCCCCACCGAGGCCACCCCGCCCAAGCGGACGTCCAAGCCACGCCCGACAGTGACCGCCGTGGTCACCTGGATCACGGCCGGCCTGTTCGTGGCGTTCCTGCTGGCGGTCCTCGCCTCCGTGATCGTCGCGTCCCTGGGCGCCTCCTGGGGCGCCAGCTGGCTGCCCAGCTCGGTGACCTCCGACTGGTTCCGCCAGGCGTGGGAGACCCCCGGTCTCTCCTCGTCGCTCGCCGTCACCTTCCAGGTGGCCGTGGCCGACGTTCTGCTGGCCCTCGTGATCGGCGTGCCCGCCGGCTACGTCCTGGCCCGCAAGTCATTCCCGGGCCGCTCGGCGATCATGCTGTTCGCCCTGTTCCCGGTGATCCTGCCGCCCCTCACCTACGCCGTGCAGCTCGCGGCGTTGATGTACCGCCTCGGCATCGGCGGCACCCTGCTGTCGGTGATCCTGGTCAACCTCGTACCGATCCTCCCGCTGGTCATCCTCATTACGGTGCCGTTCGTGGAGCAGATCTCACCGCAGGTCGAGGACGCCGCCCGGGTGTTCGGCGCGAACGACTTCAAGCTGTTCACGCGGGTCCTGGTGCCGCTGCTGATGCCAGGCATCGTCGCCGCCGGTGTGCTCTGCCTGGTACGCGTACTCGGTTCGTTCGAGCTGACGTTCTTCGTCTCCAGCGCCGAGACCCAGACCCTGGTCGTCACCATCTTCGGCGCCATGGCCGACCCCGGCGGCCCGCCGGCCGCCCTCACCGCCGCCATGACCGTCTTCTACATGGCCATCGCCCTCATCGGCCTCGCCATCAGCCTGCGCTTCTCCAACCCCGCCCAGGCACTGTCCGGCAGCGCACACCGCGCCGTCTGAACGCCTCCCTCAGAAAGAGACCCATGACTCACGCTCACCACCCCGTCCGGGTGGCGGTCGTCGGTGCCGGAAAAATCGCCGACGCCCACCTGAAGGCCCTGCGCGCCCGCGAGGACCAGGCGACCGTCGTCGCGGTCGTCGACCTGGACGCCGACCGGGCGGCCGCCTTCGCCTCCCGTTGGAACGTCCCCGCCGCCTATGAGGACCTCGCGGAGATGCTGGCGGCTGAACGGCTCGACCTCGTCGTCGTGTGTACCCCGCCGGCGGCGCACCACGACGCCGTGGTGGCCTGCCTGGACGCCGGCGTCTGGGTGTGGTGCGAGAAGCCCCCGACCGTGTCGGTCGCCGAGTACGACGCAATCGCCGCACACGAACGCGACGGCGGCCCCTACGTGTCGTACGTCTTCCAGCACCGCTTCGGCTCAGCGGCGCGCGCCCTGCGCGAGCAGATCCGCACCGGCGCCCTCGGCACCCCCCTTGTCGGTGTCTGCCACACCCTCTGGTACCGGGACGACGCCTACTACGACGTTCCGTGGCGGGGCACCTGGGAGAGCGAGGGCGGCGGCCCCGCCATGGGCCACGGCATCCACCAGATGGACCTCATGCTGTCCCTGCTCGGAGACTGGACCGAGGTCCGCGCCGCCGCCGGCACCCTGGCCCGCGACGTGGACACCGAGGACGTGTCCATGGCGATAGTACGGTTCGCCTCCGGCGCCATGGTCTCCATGATCAACAGCGTCCTCTCGCCCCGCGAGACCAGCTACCTCCGCTTCGACTTCACCGAGGCGACGGTCGAACTCAGCCACCTGTACGGCTACGACAACAGCCACTGGACCTGGACGCCCGCTCCGCACCGGGCGGACGACGGCCCGAGCGCCCTCGGCGCGCCCACCGACGACCTCGCCAGCTCGCACACCGCCCAGCTCGGCAACCTGCTGGCCGCCCTGCGCGAGGGGCGGCGCCCCGAGGCGAGCGGCGAGGACGGCCGCCGCACCCTCGCCTTCATCGCGGCGCTGTACGAGTCCGCGGCCACCGGCCGCCCCGTCACGCCCGCCGACCTGACCCCGGACAACCCGTACTACCACGCCATGAACGGCCCCGCCGCGACAGCGCCCTCCTCGGATGCCGACAAGGAGCACGCCAGTGCCTGACACGCCCTTCACCCTCCGCCACGACGACAACGGCACCGAGGCGGTCGTCAGCGTCGCCGGCACGGACGTCGCCCACTACGTCTACCGGCCCGACACCCCCGTCGAGGAATCCCCCAAGCCGTACCTGTACCCGCTGCGGACCCTGTCCGGGGCGCCGCTCGGTGTGTACCGCCCATGGGATCACCGTTGGCACAAGGGCCTGCAGATGACCTGGTCACACCTGTCCGGCGACAACTTCTGGGGCGGCCCCACCTTCGAGGACGGCGCCCCCGGGCACGGCTACGTGTGGCGGGAGAACCACGGCACCCAACTGCACCGCGCCTTCGACCAGAACACCACAACCGAGGACACGGAGCTCACCCTCCGCGAGCACCTCGACTGGGTCGCCTCCAACGACGACCGGTGGCTCACGGAAGTGCGCACCCTGCGCTTCCACAGCGCCGACCCGGCACGCGGCATCTGGGCCCTGGACTTCGGCAGCGACCTCACCAACGTCCACGACGGCGCCCTGCACATGGGCAGCCCTACCACCCATGGACGGCCCAACGCCGGTTACACCGGCCTCTTTTGGCGCGGCCCCCGCGCCTGGACCGACGGCGACGTCATCGGCGCCGACGACCACGAGGGCGAGGACCTCATGGGCGCACGCGTCCCTTGGGCGGCGATCGCCAGCGACCACGACGAGATCGACGGCGGAGCCACAGTCCTCGCCCTCGCAGGCACCTCGTCCGCGGACGTCCCCCTCACCTGGTTCGCCCGCAGCAAGCAGTTCGCCGCACTCAACCCCTCACCCGCCTTCGATACGGAGATCAAGCTTGCGCCCGGCGAAACCCTGCGCCTGCGCCACCGCTTCGTCTTCATCGACCGCAGGACCGCACGGCGCGAACTGGAGCCGCTGGCTGCGGAGTTCACCCTGTGAGCGACACCGGAGTCGACATCCCTCGTCGAGAAAGCCGGTCCGAGGGGCATCCTGTGCCCGATTTCCCCGGCGCGGTCGGCCTGAGCGCGCTGCGCGCCTACCCCTGGCCGACCGCGGACGACGAGCACGGCGGCTCACCGCATATGCACCTCACCTGCACGGAGGGCTACGTCGTCACGGCCGGCCGGGGCCGGCTCCAGACATTGAACGCCGAGGGGCCGAGGACGCACACCCTGGAGCCGGGGGACGTCGTCTGGTTCACCCCCGGGACCATCCACCGCGCCGTCAACGACGAGGACCTGCGCGTCACGGTCGTCATGCAGAACAGCGGACTCCCCGAAGCCGGGGACGCCGTCCTCACCTTCCCCCCCGACCACCTCACCCCCGACGCGTATCCCCGGGCCGTCTCCCTGCTCGACGGGACCGGCCGGCCAAGCCCGGAACGCGCGCGGGCCCGCCGGGACCTTGCCGTGGCCGGTTTTACCGAACTCGTGCGCCAATGGGAGAGCGGCAACACCCAGGCCCTGCACGACTTCTGCCGGGACGCGGCCCGCTTGGTCGCGCCCCGCCTGGGGGAGTGGACCGAGGTCGTGCGCCAGGGTCCGCTCGCCGCCGCCCGACGCACCTTGGAACAGATCGACGCCCTGCGTGCCGGAGAGATCGACCACCTCCTCGACGCAGAGTCCGCCCGCATCGCCCGCCCGGCCGAGGAGACCCTCGGCATGTGCGGCCACCTGCGGGCCTACGACCCGATCCGCCGCGCCGGCCCATCGGGCGAGTGAGCGGAAGCACGGGACGCTTCCCCACTCCGCAGCGGTGGCACCTGCACCGTTTCTCCCTTCACCGAACGGAAGGACACCCACCCATGTCCAGTCCGCACTGGGCACCACCCGTGGCCAGAGCCGCCCGCCGCCTGGGCGCAGTGGTCACGGCCGTCGCCCTCACCGCCGGAGCCGTGGTCATGCTCGCCGCACCCGCCGAGACCGCCGCCCGCACCTACTACGTCAACTCCTGCCAGGGCAGCGGCAAGGACACCGCCTCCGGCACGTCCTCCAACCACCCGTGGAAGAGCCTGGACAAGGTCAACGCCACCACTTTCAAACCCGGCGACCGCATCCTCTTCCGCAAGGGCTGCACCTGGGAGGGGCAGCTGTGGCCGAAGGGCTCCGGCACCGCGTCCGCCCCCATCACGATCGGGTCCTACGCCGGCGCCGACAACTCACCCCTGAAACCGGCCATCCAGGGCGGCGGCGAAGTCGCGGACGCCGTCAAGCTGCACAACCAGGAGTACTGGGAGATCCGGGACCTCGACGTCAGCAACGAGGCACCCGCCACCGACACCCCCGGCGAGAACCTGGCCGAGCTGCGCGGCATCCACATCTCCGGTGACAACTCCCAGACCCTGGACCACTTCGTCGTGGACGGCGTCGACGTCCACGACGTCACCGGTGAGGACAACTGGATCTCCGGCGATCCCGAGTCCGGCACCGAACCGGGCATCAACTTCGGCACCGGCTGGGACGGATCCAAGCGCACCGGCGGCATCGTCTTCGACACCACCGTGCCTGACGTCACCGCCCCGCCCGCCACCGCCACGGTCCTCAACGACATCACGGTGTCGGACTCCACCATCGTCAACACCTCGTTCGGCGGCATCATCGTCAAGCAGTACACCGGAGACGGGCCCGACGCCGTCGCCACCGGCTGGGGCACCCGCACCTCCGCCACCGACACCAAGTTCACCCCGCACACCGACGTCACCGTCCGCGGCAACTACATCTCCCAGGCCGGCACCGACTACGGCTGCAACGGCATCTACCTCACCGACGTCAGGGACGGGCAGATCGACCACAACGTGGTCGCGCACGCCGGCACCTCCGGTATCGAGACGTACTACTCCGACCGCATCACCATCGAGCACAACGAGGTGTACGGGACCAAGCGCAAGGCCGGCGGCGCCGACCACAACGCCATCGACCCCGACCGCGGCACCACCAACGTGCTCGTGCAGTACAACTACATGCACGACAACGGAGACGGCATCCTCTTCTGCCAGTTCGGCTTCGGCAGCGTCACGGCCCGCTACAACATCATCGTCAACAGCAGCCGCTACGCGATGTACCTGCACTCCAACACCAAGGCGACGGCACAGATCCACAACAACACCGTCTACAACGACAACGGCAGCAAGTACCTCGTCTACGGCTTCGGCTCCTACCTCAAGGGCACGTACACGCTCCGCAACAACGCCTTCTACTCCACGACGGACGGCGCCGTGTTGAGCAGCAGCGATACCATCACCTACGACACCAATTACTACGGCGGCGCCGACCTCCCCGTACCCGCAGGTGACACCAACGCCGTCACCGGCGACGCCAAGTTCGCCGACCCGGACGTCTCCGGCCCCTACGGTGACGTCACCAGCGGCCCCCGCCTGAGTACTGCCCTCGGCTACCGGCCTCTCGCCCGCTCCGCCCTCATCGACAACGGCCTCGCCATCACCGACAACGGTGGCGTCGACTACCGGGGCGCCGCGCTCTACGACGAGGAACCGGACATCGGCGCCGTGGAGTACTGAGCCTCTCTCTCCACTCGCCTCACCGGGCGGGCCGCCGCGGCGGCCCGCCCGGTGCCGACCCCTTACAGGAGGCGCCCATGGGCCGCCGCTACGCGATCATCGGCCTCGGCCACCGCGCGCAGTTGTACGTCGACGCCCTGCTCGGAGACTGGAGCGACACCGGGACCCTCGTTGCCTTCTGCGACACCAACGGCACCAGGATGGCGTACTACAACCGGCGCCTGCGGGCCGTCGGCCGGCCTGAAGCCCTCTGCCACACCCCGGACGACCTGGCCACCGTCCTCGCCATGGCCGATGCCGTGATCGTCACGACGGTGGACGCCGCACACGCCGACTACGTGTGTGCCGCCCTGGACGCGGGCCTCGACGTCATCGTCGAGAAGCCGATGACGACCACGGCCGACGACTGCGCCCGGATCGCCGCCGCCGCGGAACGCAGTAACGCACGACTGACCGTGACCTTCAACTACCGCTACTCGCCCCGCAACACCGCGGTCCGGGAGATCCTGACGTCCGGCCGCGTCGGCGAAGTGACAGCCGTCCACTTCGAATGGATGCTCGACACCGTCCACGGGGCGGACTACTTCCGCCGCTGGCACCGTGACCACGGTCAGTCCGGCGGGCTGCTCGTGCACAAGTCGACCCACCACTTCGACCTCGTCAACTGGTGGCTGGACAGCTCACCGGAACTCGTCTTCGCCCAGACCGGCCTGCGGTTCTACGGGGCCACGGGGGCGGGCACCCGTCAGTACACCAGCCCCCGGCCGACCCGTTCCCACGGCGCGGCGGCCCTCGGCAGGGACCCCTTCCTTCTAGACCTCGCCTTGGATGCGCGACTGAAGGCGCTGTACCTCGACGCCGAGCACGAGGACGGCTACCTGCGGGACCAGGACGTCTTCGCCGAGGGCGTCACCATCGACGACACCATGTCGGTCCTCGTCCGCTACACCGACCGGACCGTGCTGACCTACTCCCTGACGGCCTACGCCCCCCACGAGGGCTACCGGGTGTCGTTCACCGGTACCCGCGGCCGGCTCGACCTGGAAGTCCACGAACGGGGCTACACGCCCACGGGCGCAGAGATCGCCCCGACCTCGACCAGCCAAGCGCATGACGAGGGCCACGAGCGACTCACGGTCCAGGAGCACTGGAAGAGGCCGGAAGACATCGCCATCACCCAGGTGACCGGCGGCCACGGCGGCGGCGACCGACTGCTGCTCGACGACGTCTTCCGAGGAAGTGCGGCCGACCCGCTGGGCCGCCGGGCCGGGTGCCGGGACGGACTGCGCAGCGTTCTCACAGGGGTGGCGGCCGACCGGTCGGCCCGCACCGGCCGACCGGTCACGCTGACAGCCGACGGCACGCGTCTCGACTGACTCCGTCCAGGCATCGCCCTCCACCTTTCCCAGGAGCACACACATGGCCCTGTCCGACCTCCCACTCGACGAACTCCGGGAACACCGGAGCCGTTCGATCGAGCCCGACGACTTCGACACCTTCTGGTCCCGGACCCTGGGGGAGGCACGCAAGCACGATCTCAACGCTCGATTCGAACCCGTCAGCACCGCCCTGTCGACCGTGCAGGTCCACGACGTCACCTTCTCCGGATTCGGCGGCCATCGCGTCAAGGGGTGGCTGGTGCTCCCCGCAGACGCCACCGAACCGCTGCCCGTCGTGGTGCAGTTCATCGGCTACGGCGGCGGACGCGGCCTGTCGCACACCCACCTGCTGTGGGCGTCCACGGGACGGGCCCACTTCGTGATGGACACACGAGGCCAGGGCAGCGGAGGGACCGTTGGTGACACGCCCGACCCTGTGGGCAGCGGCCCCGCGCGCCCCGGCTTCATGACACGGGGCATCGAGGACCCGGAGACGTACTACTACCGGCGCCTCTTCACAGACGCCGTGCGCGCGGTGGAAGCGGCACGCTCCCATCCCCTGGTGGACCCCGCGCGCACCACCATCCTCGGCAACAGCCAGGGCGGCGGCATCACGATCGCGGCGGCCGGACTGATCCCGGATCTGGCGGCGGCCGTGCCCAACGTCCCCTTCCTGTGCGACTTCCCCCGGGCAATCACCCTCACCGACCGCCCGCCCTACCGAGAGATCGGCGACTACCTTAAGGCACACCGCGGACGCGTCGAACAAGCTCGACGCACGCTCGCCTACTTCGACGGCGTCCATTTCGCGGCCCGGGCGACCGCCCCCGCACTCTTCTCGACAGCACTGGAGGACCGTACCTGCCCGCCGTCGATGGTCTTCGCCGCCTTCAACGTGTGGGCTCACGAGGACAAGGAGATCGAGGTATACGACTTCAACGACCACGAGGGCGGCGGCCCCCACCACGAGCTAGCACAGATGAGGTGGCTGGTTAAAGCGGATCCTCACAGCTCATCCACCTCAGTCTTGCATAAATCGGACGCCTGATGGCTGGACTCTCCGAAGGCGGGCCCACCCCGGTCGACCACACCCTGCAGGGGGCGACCGGGCGATGACGACGCCAGCACCAAGTCCGCGTCAGTCACCCACAGCGCCGCCCGGGTCCGAGATGGGGAGTGTCCAATCAACGGCGGATCTGATGATCAAGGAGATGCCAGAAAAGACCGAGACCGTTGTCGAGCAGGAGTCCGTGGAGAAGCCGGCGGTCATGCCGGTGCCGACCGCGTCGGATGAGCAGTTGGTTGCGATGCTCGTGGACCGGGCCCGATCCGAGGGGCTGCAGCTGACCGGCGAGGGCGGCCTGTTGCAGATGCTGACCAAGCGGGTGCTGGAGTCCGCCCTGGCGCGGTTACCGGGGACGCGCTGAAGGCACCACACGGTACGTGGTGCCTTCAGCGCGCCTACGGCAGGCGCAAGGTGTGCCCGGTCGGGGTCAGGCGTTGGCGAGAAGCCTGCCGCCGAGGCCGCTGCACTGGTTCATGCTGCCCGTGGTGGCGCGGAACCCGGGCGGGATGGGCGAGGTGGGGCACACGTACAGGCCGGCGCGGGCGACCTTGTGGTACCAAGAGCCGATGCCGCCGCAGCCGTACTTGTCCCAGGCGGTCACCACGTACCCGGGCACGATCGGCGAACCCGCGCAGGTCCACATGCCGTCCTTGGCGAGCTTGTGGTACCAGGAGCCGATGCCGCCGCAGCCGTACTTGTCGTGGGCGGTGATGACGTAGCCGGGCACGATCGGCGAGCCCGAGCAGGTCCAGATGCCGTCCTTGGCGAGCTTGTGCTGCCAGGAGCCGATGCCGCTGCACCCCTGTTTGTTGTGGGCGCTGATGACGTACCCCGGCACGATCGGCGAGCCCGAGCAGGTCCAGATCCCGTCGCGGGCGGGTTCCTGGTACCAGGAACCCCTGCCGTTGCAGCCGGTTTTGTTGAGCTGGGAGATGACGTATCCGGGGGGAACCGGGTCCCCGCCGCAGGACCACCCGCCTGCCGCGGCCTGCGGGGCAGCGGCTTCGGCGGCGCTTGCCGTGGTGACGGTCGTGCCGGTGAGGACGGCCGCGAGCATCGCGACCGTTCCGACCATCGCGGCGAACCTGGTCCGGAGGACCGCGGTCGCCGTACGCGTGCGCAGGCGTAACTGACTGTTCACTTCACACCCATTCTGGACAGGCTCGCGTGCCCGGCCGCGACGGCCGAGAGCACCTAGCGGTGGAACAGGTGGGACCTTACTGAACTCCGGTGACAGGCTGTGCTGTTGTGGGGAAACCTGCGACCACGGTTGTCTGAAACAGGTGCCGGGCCGGGCTGGTTCCGGCACCTACGGGGCCGGGCGGGCGGTCAGGTGCGGGAGACGTTGCGCTCGTAGACGAGACGCAGGCCGATGAGGGTCAGCCAGGGCTCGTGCTCGTCGATCACCGAGGACTCGCCGAGCGCCATCGGCGCCAGGCCGCCGGTCGCGATGACGGTGACGTCGTCGGGATCGTCGTCGGGACCGGCGAGTTCCTTCGCCGTGCGTTCGGTGACGCCGTCCACCTGGCCCGCGAAGCCGTAGAGGATGCCGGACTGCATGGCCTCCACGGTGTTCTTGCCGATGACGCTGCGCGGGCGGGCCAGTTCGATCTTGCGCAACTGGGCGCTGCGCACCCCGAGCGCCTCCACCGAGGCTCACCTCTGCTCGCGCGGAGAGGACGGGCCCGGCAGTGCCCACGAACTCGTCGAGCACGGCTCACCTCCGCTCGCGCGGAGAGGACCCTTTTCGACCTGCTCTGTTGACAGGGCTTTGCCGTTACTTTACTGATGGGTCTTGGCAAGGGGTGTGCCTCCGATTTTGTCGGTTTCGGCTGACTCAGCCTACGCGGTATGGCTCGGCGGAATCAGGGCTGCGTGTTTCCCTTGTCGTCTCCGCTGCGATGCGGGCGGTTGTAGCTGCGGCCTGTGCGGCGTGATGGGTGACGGGCGGTTGAGCGAGGCCATCACCCCCCTGCCGGTGGCGGTCGAGTCCCGTGAGGGCTACGACCGGAACGCCGGCGGACCCGGGTGCCGTCGGCTGACTCGATGGTCATCCAGGCTTCGATGATCCGTACCTCGAGCCGTCCGTAACCGCGCCCGGCCTGGTATCTCCCGGCGCAGATGGTGGTCAGGTGGGAGCCGTCCGGCAGCGGGCGGCGTCCCGTCGGGCGCCGCTTGCGGGTCGAGCGCAGCAGGAAGGACGCGCCAGTAACGGCCACTGCCTCCAGGAAGTCGTAGGCGTCGGCCAGCAGCACCATCGCGGGCGCTGTCACATTATTGGGTGCGTGGGTCTCTGGCGGCGCGTCGGGGCGTGGTGGGGGCTGGGTTCCGGGCCGGTGTTCAAGCCGCGGCGGGCTGGCCGGCGGCGCCGGTGGTCTGCTCCCAGATGGCGAAGCGGAAGCGTACGGTCATCTCGGCTCGGTAGCCGGGGACGGTCACCAGGTGACGGCGGGGCCGGAAGGAGGGTGAGATGCCGCTGAACGCGGCCAGGAACCGCTGGGCTCCGCCGACGCTGCGGAAGCCTTTCATGGCGCGCTCACGCTGCCGGGTGGGCGGGTGGCTGTTCTCGGCCCGGTTGTTCAGGCCCTTGTGCGAGCGGTGCTCGACCGAGGGCATGACCTGGCGGTGGGCGGCACCGTAGGAGCGGAGCTTGTCGGTGACGATCACCCGTGGAACCGTGCGGGTCGTCTTCAGGAGCTTGCGGAAGAAGCGCCGGGCCGCGGCCTTGTCCCGCCGGTTCTGCACGAGGATGTCAAGGACGGTGCCGTCGGCGTCCACGGCCTGCCACAGGTACCTCGACTCACCGTTGATCCTCACGAAGACCTCGTCCAGGTGCCACTTGTCGCCCGGCCGGGGCCGTCGGCGGCGCAGGCCGTTCGCGTAGGTCTGCCCGAACTTCGCGCACCAGCGCCGGACCGTCTCGTGGGAGACGAGCACGCCGCGCTCGAGCATGAGCTCCTCGACCTTGATGGGGCTCCTTGAAAATCCCCAACCCCTGCTCGGGTGCCATCAGACCTGCTCGACGGATCTCCCCACCCATTCCGGGCCTGTCCTGGGACGGGACACCAATGGCGAGGGACCGCCCGATAGCCCGTCAGGGTCCGGGGGGTGTGTAGTTGCACATGCCGTAGCGGCATGTGGTGTCGTCGAGGGCACCACAGCACGAAAGGCCCTGTCTGCGATGTACCCCTCCGCCACGCCTCCCCGCGAGGTCAAGATCGGCGATGCCGCCGCCTTCGCCGGAACCACCCCGCGCGCCATTCGTCACTACCACCAGATCGGTCTGCTGCCGGAGCCCGAGCGAGGCGGAGACGGACGCCGCCGCTACGGCTACGACGACATGATCCGCCTGCTGTGGATCCGCAAGATGTCCGAGGCCGGCATCAGCCTGGACGACATGCGGGCCGCCTTCGACGAAGCCCGGGACGTTGAGGACGTCCTGGGCCGGCTGGAGGAGACCCTGGCCGCCCAGGAGGCCGACATCAAGCGTCAGCGCGCGGCAGTCCAGCGCCTGCGGGGCGTGGGCAGCCCGCTGGGCTTGCTCTCCCCGTTGGTCACGGACCGGCTCAGCCACCTGCCTTCTGGCGCACTGCGCCCCTCCGACCTGGACGCCCTGCTGGTCACGGAACGGATCTTCGGGCCGCTGGGAGCCGCAATCCAGGCCAGCGTGTTCATCACCCTGGCGACTCATCCCGGCCTACGGGCCGAGGCAGACCGCCTCGACGCGGCCGACGCCGCCCTCGATGACACCGTCGACCCCCACGACCCGCAGGTCGAGGAACTCGCCGCGCAGCACTGCGCCCACCACAAGGCCCTGCTCCAGGCCATTGAAGCGGCCGGACTCGACGTGGCCGAGGAGAAGCTCTTCGAGATCTACGACGCCGAGGCGAGCCGCGAGGAGGATGCCCAGATGAGTGCCTTCGAAGCGGTAACCAAGATGCCCTATGGCTTCTCCGCGGCCCGGACGCGGTGCATGGAACTCACGGCACGGCTCCTTGACGGGGCCCTCTCCGCAGGCAGCTGATCGCTGGTGTGGCCGTGCGTGAGGATCCCGGATTGGCCACCGCCACGAAGCCAGCGTCTCGACGTCTCGACACGGCCCGCACACTCCACGAGCGGGAAACCCAAGCCGCCGACCCGGGCCACGCTCCTTGAAACTCCCTACTTCGTTGAACACCAGAGCGAGTGATGCGAGGAGCATCCCTGGCCGTTTTCAAGAATCCCCATCAACCTCGCGGAAGCTGAGCGGGAACCGGAAGTAAAGCCACACGCAGTGCGCGATGACCTCGACCGGGTATCGGTGCCCCTTGTACGACGGCGACGCGGACGACACGAGCGAACCCCTCCCCGGCGCAACCAACTCCAAGATCATCCCAGGCCGGTCAGCCAACGTGACAACGCCCGCGGGAAGTGTTGTGGCGCTGATCGTGAAGACTCCAGATATCGAAGCGCTGAGATTCGCCAGGACCGACCGCGTAACGCCTGAGCCCATCATGACGAGGCACTGCGGATGGTCGGGGATCCGCTGGCTTCTGGAGTGACCCCCAAAATTCCGACACCTGGACGCTGGATGACTCGTCATCCAGGGGAAGTGATCCAAGGTGGCAAAGCGGAAGAACTACCCCGAAGAGTTCAAGCGGGACGCGGTGGCGCTGGCCCGGACCTCGA
>NZ_JAPJDM010000038.1:0-46706 GCF_026242095.1 Streptomyces sp. NEAU-W12 | reverse complement strand
GCTGCCCCGACGTCGCCCCGGACCTCCCCCCGGTCCCCGCCTCCGCCCAGGCCGAGGTCGACCGCAACCTCGGCCAGCTCGCCACCCAGATCGACGAGGCCAACCAGCGCCTCGTCGACACCGTCGGCCAGGGCGGACCCGACTTCGTCCAGAACGCCATCCTCGGCCCCCTCGAGGACAAGCGCGTCGCCGCCATCAACCGCATCGCCACCGCCATCGGCCGCACCGCCGAACGCCCCGCCGGACTCGACTCCCTGGCCGCCTGCACGCTCGACGCCCAGGGCGCGGCGGACACGGGAGGGCAGGCAGGCGGCGACGGCGTCGGGGAGGAAGCCACCGCACCGCCCGCCGACGACGCCGGTCAGGGAGCGGACCGGGGCGACGCGGGCCAGGAGGACGGGGGCGGCGCGGGCGATGCCGGTAACGCCGCTGTGGGCACGGTCGGCTGCCCCGACGTCGCCCCGGACCTCCCCCCGGTCCCCGCCTCCGCCCAGGCCGAGGTCGACCGCAACCTCGGCCAGCTCGCCACCCAGATCGACGAGGCCAACCAGCGCCTCGTCGACACCGTCGGCCAGGGCGGACCCGACTTCGTCCAGAACGCCATCCTCGGCCCCCTCGAGGACAAGCGCGTCGCCGCCATCAACCGCATCGCCACCGCCATCGGCCGCACCGCCGAACGCCCCGCCGGACTCGACTCCCTGGCCGCCTGCACGTTCACCAAGTGACGTGACAGGCGCCGTGGCCGCCCCGCACACGCCGGCCGGGGCGGCCACGGGAGGGTCCCCGGCACCGTCCGGACTCCCCCTCCACCCCTTTCCTTTTCCTCAGACAGGCGAACGAACCGGGTCCATACTCGGTGGACATGGGAAAGACCTATGAGCGCATAGACGGCCGCCTGCGCACGTTCATCGAGGCGCAGCCGGTCTTCTTCACCGCGACCGCACCCCTGTCCGCCGACGGCACGGTCAACCTCTCACCCAAGGGCCTCACGGGGTCCTTCGCGGTTCTCGACGAACTCACCGTGGCCTACCTCGACTTCGCCGGTTCCAACGCCGAGACCATCGCCCATCTGCGGGAGAACGGCCGCATCACCCTGATGTGGTGCGCCTTCCAGGGGCCGCCCGCCATCGTGCGCGTGCACGGCCGCGGCGAGCCCGTCTTCCGGGACGACCCGCGCTTTTCGGACCTGCTCGCCCGCTTCCCCGCCATCGACCCGACGGCCCACGGCCTGCGCGCGATCGTCGTCGTGACCGCCGACCTCATCCGCGACACCTGCGGCTACGCCGTCCCCCACATGGCGTACGAGGCGGACCGCGACCTGCACGGGAAGCGGTTCGCGCGCGAGGACGACACCTCACTGGACGCGTACTTCACCAAGAAGGACCACGTCGCGACGAGCCTCGACGGCCTTCCCGGGCTGCCCCTGCCGCTGCCCCCGTCCCCGCGCCCCTCCACGTCCACGCCCGTGCCCACCCCCACGCCCGCGCCCGCGCCCGCGCCCCGGGACGGGTGACGGCCTCACGCTCCCGTCCTGCCTCCGGACACCGCTGAACGCTCCCGTTCCACGGCACGTATGTGTGGGCCAAGGGTCAAGTCCCACGGAGGAACCGTGACCACCACGCTCGCAGGCGGACGTGCCGCCCGCCGCCAGACGATGCGCCGCATCCGTCCGCGCCGCTCCCCCGCCGTGCCCCTGCTGCTCGCCGTGGGGGCGGGCGCGGTGGCCGTGCTGTGGTTGTGGTGGAACAACACACCGTCCATCTCGGACACCACCGGCCGGATCATCGCCGCGGGCCGCATCACCGGTCTGCTGGGCGGCTATCTGATGGCCCTCGTGGTGCTGCAGATGGCCCGGGTGCCCGCGCTGGAGCGCCGGGTGGGCTCGGACCGGGTCGCCCGCTGGCACGCGATGAGCGGGCGCTACACCGTCAGCCTGGTCGTCGCCCACGTCTTCCTCATCATGTGGGGCTACGCCCTCCAGGCGGGCAGGGGTCTCGGCGACATCGTCCAGCAGACGATCACCTCGGTCGGTCAGCTGCCGGACATGGGCAAGGCCGCCATCGGCACGGGTCTGCTGTTCCTGATCGCCTTCCTCTCGATCGGCCCGGTCCGCCGCCGGCTGCCGTACGACAGCTGGTACCACGTGCACCTGCTGACGTACGCGGCGATGTACCTGACGTTCTGGCACCAGATCACCACAGGCAACGAGTTCGCCGTGGAGCCGTCCGCGAAGACCTTCTGGTACGGGCTCTACGGCGCCGTCACCGCACTGGTCCTCTGGTACCGGGTGATCACCCCGGTCCGGCTGAACCTGCGGCACCGGATGCGGGTCGAGGCGGTCGTCGAGGAGACGCCGGGCATCGTGTCGGTGCTGATCGGCGGGCGCAGGCTGCACCGCATCGGCGCCGAGGCGGGGCAGTTCTTCCGCTGGCGGTTCCTGGCGCCGGGGATGCGGTTCAGCTCCCACCCGTACTCGCTGTCGGCGGCGCCCCGCCCCGACATGCTGCGGATCACGGTGAAGGCGATCGGCGACCACACCACCCGGCTGCGCGAGCTGGAGCCCGGCACCCGGGTGTGGGCGGAGGGCCCCTACGGGGCGCTGACCGCCCAGCGCCGCAGCCGCGGCAAGGTGCTGCTGGTCGCCGGCGGCGTGGGCATCACGCCGATGCGGGCCCTGTTCGAGACGCTGCCCGGCGCCTCCGGCGACATCACCCTGCTCTACCGGGCCAACAGCACCCATGACCTGGCCCTGTGGAGCGAGCTCGCCAAGATCGCCGACGAGCGCGGCGCCCGTCTGATGTACGCGGTGAACAGCCCCGAGGGAGAACGCCCCGACATCTCCGCGGAGAGCCTGCGCCGCAAGATTCCCGACATCGACGACCACGACGTCTTCATGTGCGGCCCGCCCGGGTTCGCCCAGTCGGTCTACGACGCACTGCGCGGCGCCGGGGTCCCCGCCCGCCGTATCCACCACGAGTCGTTCGAGATGTGAGCGACGGGTCATCCACACCCATCAGGAGCTTGAGAAACGATGAGGAAGAGTCACCCCGTCCGGCGTGCCGTGCTGGCCACCGCCGCCACCGTCTCCGGGATCGTGCTGCTGCTGACGCTGAAGCCCGATTCCGACCAGGGCTCGGCGGACGCGGCCGGCGCCGTCCCGCCCGCGGCCGCGCAGTCCCCGCAGGGCGGCACCCAGGCCATCGCGAACGGCACGGTCACCGGTGAAGCGGCCGACACCCAGTACGGCGCGGTGCAGGTGCGCCTGACCGTGAGCGGCGGAAGGATCACCAAGGCCGAGGCCGTCCAGTCCCCCAAGGGCGGCCAGAGCGACCAGATCAACGCCAACGCCGTACCGAAACTCAACCAGGCCGCGGTCGCCGCGCAGGGCGGCGAGATCGACGCGGTGTCCGGCGCCACCTACACCAGCGCCGGATACAAGAAGTCGCTGCAGTCCGCCCTGGACAAGGCGAAGGCCGCCGGAGCCGCCGGGAGCGGGGGCGACTCCGTCCAAGACGGTTCCGCCGGTGACGCCTCCGCCCAAGACGGTTCCACCGGGAGCGGGCGGGGCGAAGGGGGCGGGAACGCCCAGGCCGCCCTCGAGGACGGCGCGGTGACCGGTGACGCGGCGCAGACGGAGTACGGAGCCGTGCAGGTCCGGATCACCGTCGAGGGCGGGAGGATCACCAAGGCCGAGGCGGTGCGGGCTCCCAAGGGCGGCCAGAGCGACCGGGTCACCAACCTGTCGGTCCCGAGGCTCAACCAGGCCGTCGTGAAGACCGGCGGCGCGGACATCGACGCCGTGTCGGGGGCCACGTACACCAGCGCCGGATACAAGAAGTCGCTGCAGTCCGCACTGGACCAGGCCGGTGGCTGAGACGGTGGCCGGGTCCGCACAGGCTCCCGCCGCGGTGCGTCGCACCGAGGAGACGATGGGGACCGTCTTCTCCTTCGACGTCCGCGGCGGGGAATCCGCCGCCGTGCACGCGGCGTTGGAGGACGCGGCTGCCGGGCTGCGCCGCGTCGACAAGGTGTTCAGCACCTACCGCGACGACTCACAGATCTCGCGGCTGGCACGCGGCGAGCTGGCGGTCGGGGAATGCGACCCCGAGGTCGCCGAGGTCCTGGAGCTGGCCGCGGAGGCGGAACGGGTGAGCGACGGCTGGTTCAGCACGCGCTACCGCGGCCGGCTCGACCCGACCGGCATCGTCAAGGGCTGGGCGACCGAGCGGGCCGCGCGGCGGCTCGCTCGGGCCGGGGCGGTCGGGGTGAGCCTCAACGGCGGCGGCGACGTGCAGCTGCTGGGTACGCCGGGCGCCGGGCGGCCGTGGCGGGTGGGGGTGGCGGACCCGCTCCGTCCGGGCGGCCTCGCGGCCGTCGTCTCCGCCGCCGGGGCCGACGAGCTGGCCGTCGCCACCTCGGGCACCGTCGAGCGCGGCGATCACATCGTCGACCCGCGCACCGGCCGCTCCGCGGTCACCGACCTGGTCGCGGTGACCGTGGTGGCGCCCAGGCTGACCTGGGCCGACTGCTGGGCCACGGCCGCCTTCGCGATGGGGTCGCGGGAGGGCCTCGCCTGGCTGGAGACACTGCCCGGCGTGGAGGCGCTGCTGATCACCGCGGGCGACGAGGTGCGCTGCACGGGGGGCCTGGCGTCCCGTCTGGGGTGAGGGGCGCCGGGCCCCGTGAGCGGCAAGCGGCCCCGCGGACCCGTTCAGTTCCCGTTCTGCGCCAGCCTCAGCATGTGCTCGGCCAGCGCCTGTCCGCCCACCGGGTCGCGGCTGATCAGCATGAGGGTGTCGTCACCCGCGATGGTCCCCAGGATGTCGTGCAGTTCGGCCTGGTCGATCGCCGAGGCCAGGAACTGGGCGGCGCCCGGCGGGGTGCGCAGGACGACGAGGTTGGCGGACGCCTCCGCGGAGATCAGCAGCTCCTGGGAGAGCCGCCGCATCCGTTCCTCCTTCGCGGACTCCCCGAGCGGTGCGCGCGGAGTGCGGAAGCCTCCCTCGCTCGGCACCGCGTAGATGAGGTCGCCGTCGGTGTCGCGGATCTTCACCGCGTTCAGCTCGTCCAGGTCCCGGGAGAGCGTCGCCTGGGTGACGGTCAGTCCGTGGTCGGCGAGCAGCTTCGCCAACTGGCTCTGCGAGCGCACGGGTCGCCGGTTGAGGATGTCCACGATCCGGCGGTGGCGCGCGGTGCGGGTCTGCGGTACGGCAGGCCCGGCAGGCTGTCCGTGGTCCTGATCGTGGCTCATCGTCGTCTCATTCTCCGGTCGTCCTCGGGGCGTGCTCCGGACGCCTCGTGATCCGGTTCATCGCCCTGCCCGTCGTCCGGGTCTCGCCCGGCTCGTCGTCCGGCTCACTGTCCGGCTCGTCCCTCTGCGTCCGCCGCCCGGCCGACGGCGTCCAGGATGCCGGGCAGCGCCCCGAGGAAGGCGTCCACCGTGTCCTCCCCGAGGATCAGCGGCGGCATGAGCCGTACGACATCGGGAGCGGGCGCGTTCACCAGGAAACCGGCATCCTGAGCCGCCTGTTGCACCCGGGGCGCGAGCGGTTCGGTGAGCACGATACCCAGGAGCAGGCCGACACCCCGGACATGGCTGATCAACGGGTCGCCGAGGGACTCGATCCCGTCGCGCAACCGCTCGCCCTGCCGCTTGACGTTCTCGAGCAGCCCTTCGTTCTCGATGGTGTCGAGGACGGCGAGTCCGGCGGCACAGGCGACCGGGTTGCCCCCGAAGGTCGTGCCGTGCTGGCCGGGGTGCAGCAGGCCCGCGGCGCGTCCGAAGGCGACCGTCGCGCCGATCGGCAGCCCGCCGCCGAGCCCCTTGGCGAGGGTGACGACGTCGGGCAGGACACCTTCGTGGGCCTGGTACTCGAACCAGTTGCCGGTGCGGCCGATGCCGGTCTGCACCTCGTCCAGGACGAGCAGCGCGCCCGTGGCTGCCGTGATGGCGCGGGCGGCCTTCAGATAACCGGGCGGGGGCACCACGACCCCGTTCTCGCCCTGGACCGGCTCGATGATCACCAGCGCCGTGTCGTCGGTGACCGCGGCGGCCAGCGCCTGCGCGTCGCCGTAGGGGACGTGGGTGACGTCCCCGGGCAGCGGTGCGAACGGCTCCCGCTTGCCCGGCTGGCCGGTGAGCGCGAGGGCGCCCATGGTGCGGCCGTGGAAGCCGCCGTCGGTGGCGACCATGCGGGCCCGGCCGGTGAGCCGTCCGATCTTGAACGCGGCCTCGTTGGCCTCGGCCCCCGAGTTGCAGAAGTAGACCCGGCCGTCGCGGCCGAAGAGCCTCAGGAGCCGTTCGGCGAGCGCAACGGGCGGCTCGGCGACGAACAGGTTGGAGACATGGCCGAGGGAGGCGATCTGCCGGCTGACGGCCTCGACGACGGCCGGGTGGGCGTGGCCGAGCGCGTTGACGGCGATGCCGCCGACGAAATCGGCGTACTCCTTGCCGTCGGCGTCGCGGACGGTGGTGCCCACGCCGCCGACCAGGGACAGCTTCGGAGTGCCGTAGTTGTTCATGAGCGCGCGCTGCCAGCGCGCGCTCAGCTCCTCGTTGCTCATGACTCCCCCTGTGCGTGCGGTGTCCCGTCGGGCACGACCATGGTGCCGATGCCCTCGTCGGTGAAGATCTCCAGCAGGATCGAGTGCTGGACCCGGCCGTCGATGACGCGGGCGGTGGTCACGCCGCCTCGGACGGCGTGCAGGCAACCCTCCATCTTCGGCACCATGCCGGAGGACAGCTCCGGCAGCAGCTTCTCGAGCTGGGACGCGGTGAGGCGGCTGATCACCTCGTCGGAGTTCGGCCAGTCCTCGTAGAGCCCCTCGACGTCGGTGAGGACCATGAGGGTCTCGGCGTCCAGAGCAGCAGCGAGTGCCGCAGCCGCCGTATCAGCATTGACGTTGTAGACATGGTGGTCGTCCTGGCTCCGGGCGATGGACGAGACGACCGGTATACGGCCGTCGGCGAGCAGGGCCTCGATGGCACCGGTGTCGATCTCGGTGATCTCGCCGACCCGTCCGATGTCGACGGACTCGCCGTCGATCTCGGGCCGGTGGCGGGTCGCGGTGAGGGTGTGCGCGTCCTCGCCGGTGAGGCCGACGGCGAAGGGGCCGTGCCGGTTGAGCAGTCCGACCAGCTCGCGCTGCACCTGTCCGGCGAGCACCATCCGTACGACGTCCATGGCGTCCTCGGTGGTCACCCTGAGGCCGGCCTTGAACTCGCTGACGATGCCGTGCCGGTCGAGCGCGGCGCTGATCTGGGGGCCGCCACCGTGCACGACGACCGGCTTGAGGCCGGCATGCCGCAGGAAGACGACGTCCTGGGCGAAGGCGTTCTTCAGTTCCTCGTCCACCATGGCGTTGCCGCCGAACTTGATGACGACGGTCTTCCCGTGGTGCCGGGTCAGCCAGGGCAGTGCCTCGATGAGGATCTGCGCCTTGGGCAGGGCGGTGTGCTTGCGGGTGGTGCTCATGAGGAGTACGCGCTGTTCTCGTGGACGTAGTCGGCGGTGAGGTCGTTGGTCCAGATGGTGGCGGTCGCGTCACCGGCGCCCAGATCGGCGACGATGTGGACCTCGCGGTAGCGCATGTCGACCTTGTCGCGGTCCTCGCCGACGCCGCCGTTCTTGCACACCCAGACGCCGTTGATGGCGACGTCGAGTCCGTCGGGCTCGAAGGCGGCCTTCGTCGTGCCGATCGCGGACAGCACCCGGCCCCAGTTGGGGTCCTCGCCGTGGATGGCGCACTTGAGGAGGTTGTTGCGGGCGATGGAGCGGCCCACCTCGACGGCGTCGTCCTCGGTCGCGGCGCCCACCACCTCGATCTTGATGTCCTTGCTGGCGCCCTCGGCGTCACGGACGAGCTGCTGTCCGAGGTCGTCGCAGACGGCGCGTACGGCCTCGGCGAACTCCTCGTGGGCGGGGGTGACGCCGGTGGCGCCGGAGGCGAGCAGCAGCACGGTGTCGTTGGTGGACATGCAGCCGTCGGAGTCGACGCGGTCGAAGGTGACCCGGGTGGCGGCGCGCAGGGCCCGGTCCAGCGCCTCGGCTTCGACGTCGGCGTCGGTGGTGAGGACGACCAGCATGGTGGCGAGGCCGGGGGCGAGCATGCCGGCGCCCTTGGCCATGCCGCCGACGGTCCAGCCGTTCCTCGTCACGACAGCGGTCTTGTGCACGCTGTCCGTGGTCTTGATGGCGATGGCGGCCTTCTCGCCGCCGTGCTCGGACAGCTGACCGGCGGCCGTCTCCAGCCCCGGCAGCAACTTGTCCATGGGGAGGGTGACGCCGATGAGCCCGGTGGAGCAGACGGCGATCTCGCCCGCGCCCGTACCGAGGATCTCCGCGGCCCGCTCGGCGGTGGCGTGGGTGTCCTGGAATCCCTTGGGGCCCGTACAGGCGTTGGCACCACCGGAGTTGAGGACGACGGCGCCGACCTGGCCGCTCTTGAGCACCTGCTCGGACCAGAGTACGGGTGCGGCCTTGACTCGGTTGGAGGTGAAGACGCCCGCGGCGGCGCGGCGCGGCCCGTTGTTGACCACGAGGGCCAGGTCGGGGTTGCCGTTCTCCTTGATCCCGGCGGCGATGCCCGCCGCCGTGAATCCCTTTGCTGCCGTCACACTCACGGCGCGACTCCGATCGTGGTCAGTCCGGTGGACTCGTCGAGCCCGAGGGCGATGTTCATGCTCTGCAGGGCGCCGCCCGCGGTGCCCTTGGTGAGGTTGTCGATGGCGCTGATCGCGATGATCCGCCCCGCGGCCTCGTCGTACGCGACCTGGACCTGAACGGCGTTGGAACCGTGGACGGACGCCGTCGCGGGCCACTGGCCCTCGGGGAGGAGGTGGACGAAGGGTTCGTCGGCGAACGCCTTCTCGTAGGCGGCCCGGACGGCCGCGGCGGTGACGCCGGGCCGGGCCTTGGCGGTGCAGGTGGCGAGGATGCCGCGGGGCATCGGCGCGAGCGTCGGGGTGAAGGAGACCAGGACCCGCTCCCCCGCCGCGGCGCTGAGGTTCTGGATCATCTCGGGGGTGTGCCGGTGGACGCCGCCGACGCCGTAGGGCGACATCGACCCCATGACCTCGCTGCCCAGCAGATGCGGCTTGGCCGTCTTGCCGGCGCCGGAGGTGCCGGAGGCGGCGACGATCACCGCCTCGGCCTCGGCGAGGCCCGCCGTGTACGCCGGGAACAGGGCGAGCGAGACGGCGGTCGGGTAGCAACCGGGCACCGCGATGCGCTTGGACCCCTCCAGCGCGGCGCGGCCACCCGGCAGTTCGGGCAGGCCGTAGGGCCAGGTACCGGCGTGCGGGGAGCCGTAGAACCTCTCCCAGTCGCCGGTGTCGGCGAGCCGGTGGTCGGCGCCCATGTCGACGACGAGCACGTCCGGCCCGAGCTGCTCGGCGACGGCGGCGGACCGGCCGTGCGGCAGCGCGAGGAAGACCACGTCGTGCCGTCGGCCCTGCCCGGCGAGCACCTCGGCCGTGGTCGGCTCCAGCACCCGCTCGGCGAGCGGCACCAGATGCGGCTGCAGACTCCCGAGCCGCCGGCCGGCGCTGGAGTTCCCGGTCAGCGCACCGATCTCCACCCCCGGGTGCGCGAGCAGCAGCCTCAAGAGCTCCCCGCCCGCATATCCACTGGCCCCGGCCACAGCCACTCGTACGCTCACGGAAACCTCCTCATCGATGGCATGACTATACGTACATGCGCACGTTTATGCAACGGGGGCCGGGACGAGACGCGAGGCCACGGCCCGGCCGCGGTGGCCGCGGGCGGCGAGAGGGCGGGCCAGGAGGACGAACGCGGCGCGCAGAGCGAGGTAACCGACCGTTCCGGCGACCATGTGGACGGCACCGGGCCCGCTCGTCACGGCCGCTTCGGGGGATCCGGCGGGAAAGCCCGCGCCGGCGTCGGCCGGGAAGGCCGCCGCGGCCCAGAAGGAGGCACCGAAGACACCGACCAGGACCGGGCTCCGGGCGCCGCCCGTGCCCCCGCCCGGCACCCGGCGCAGACCGACCGCACCCGCGACCAGCAGGGCGCCGGCGAGCAGGAAGTTCACCGTCCGGACCCAGCCCGCCTCACCGAGCGCGAGCCGGCTGATCGCGTTCCGGCGGAAGTCGAAGCCGTCGGGCGAGTCCCTGCGCAGCGCCGACCGCGGGGAACACCGGACCCGCCGCCATGCCACCGGCCAGACACCGACGCACTGCCGCGCGGGACGCGGGCGCCACGGGAGCGACGCGCTGTGACGCGCTGTGACGCGCTGAGCGTGTGGGTCATGAACGAGCCTTCCTCGCGTGGTGTCGTCGCTCGTCCGACCGGCAGAGACCGGCGAAGTCATCGCTCCGAACGGTGCGAGCCGGATCACGGGCACCCGGCCGCTCCCACGGAACACGCCTCGCCCGCCGCCCGTGGGCCCACTGCAGCGCTCCGTCACAGCCGGACGTGACGCTGGGGTCCCGTCCATGCGGGAAGGGCCGGGAGCGGTCGACCGGGCGGGGCTGAAGCACGACTACGGGTCCGCCGAGGACGTGCCCGGCCTGCTGCACCGGTGCGCCCGACCGGATCGGGCACAGGATGTCGGGTCCGGCGGGGCGCGTGCCGCCTAGCGTGGTGATCGCACACAAGAAGGAAGGGGACCGGGCGTGCTGGAGCGGCTCAACCAGGCCATGGAGCACATCGAGCGCCACCTCGACGGGCCCGTCGACGTGGCGGGGCTGGCGCGTATCGCGACGACCTCGGAGTATCACCTGCGCCGGATGTTCTCCGCGCTGGCGGGCATGCCGTTGTCGGAATATGTCCGGCGTCGGCGGCTGACCGTGGCGGGCGCCGAGGTGCTCGCCGGCCGTGAGTCGCTGCTGGAGGTCGCGGTGCGCTACGGGTACGGCTCCGGGGAGGCGTTCGCACGGGCGTTCCGCGCCGTGCACGGGGTCGGTCCGGGCGAGGCCCGGCGCACCGGCTGCGCACTCGTCTCCCAGCCCCGGTTGACCTTCCGCCTCACTGTCGAAGGGAGCAGCAGCATGCGCTACCGAGTGGTGGACCGGCCGGCCTTCACCGTCGTCGGCCCCAAGGCCCGGGTACCGCTGGTGCACTCGGGGCCGAACCGGGCGATCATCGACTTCGTGCGCGGCATCGACCCGCGGACCGTGGAACGCCTGGAGGAACTGTCGGACCAGGATCCGCAGGGCATCGTCGCGGTCTGCGACGACCTGGACCCCAGCCGCGCCGAAGGTACCGAACTCGATTACTACCACGGGGTGCTCACGTCCGCGACCGCCCCCGAGGGGACGACGTCCCTGGCCGTCCCGGCGGGCACCTGGGCCGTCTTCACCACCTCAGGACCGGCTCCCCAGGCCATCCAGGAGCTGTGGCGGGACGTGTTCGCCCAGTGGTTCCCGTCAAACCCGTACCGCGGCCGCCACGGCCCGGAAATCCTGTGCACCCGCCTCTCCCCGGACGGAACCGAAGCAGACGCCGAACTGTGGCTGCCGGTGGAGCGGGAGTGAACACGGCGCCGGGGCGCCGACTGTCACCAGTACGAGCGCTTCAGCCGAGCGGGCGGGCCGGCTGAAGCGCTCGGCCCCGCCGAAGGCGCAGCCGCGGAAACAGCCCTACCGGCTTCGGTCGTCTCGACCAAGATGAAGGGACCGGCCATGCCGGCATTCTCCTCGCTGCCCAGAGTCACGACCTGGATCTCGACCGTCGGCTTCCGTCCGGCCAGCAGAACCTGTTCCCACTGGCCACGCGACACGTCCTGGCCGCCGATCGGCCTTCGCGGCACGGACTCGTCGATGACGAAGCTCATCAGCGGCTGAGGGCTCCTGACACGGACCTCTTGACGCCCTCTTGACGCGCCGGGCGTGCCGCGACTCGTCGGGCAAGGGCGTCCTCGTCGAGCGGCGGACGCATCATCCCGAACACCGCCTGCGCGTACTCCTTTGTCTGCGGCAGCCCCGGCACCGCCTGATTCGCGTACACGTGCAGTCCGGCCGCTTCCGCCTCCAGCCTCGCCGCGTCCCGGAAGAACGCCGGGTACCGCGCCCTCGCGACCTCCTCCTTCATCCCCTGGAGGACGCCGCCGGCGTCCAGGAGGCCGTCCGCCCGGTCGATGGACTTCGGCGGCGGGGCCCGGCGGCCCTGTTCGTACGCGGCGATCGTCGAGGCCGGGCAGCCCGTCGCCGGACCGAACCCGGGCCGTTCCAGGCCCGCCCGGATCCGGAACCGCTTCAGCTGCCGCCCGAAGGCCCGCAGGATGCCGGAGTTCGCCCCCGCTTCCCGCTCGTCTTCCTCCGCGCCGGGCTCCTCGGCAGCCCGTCCCATCAGTTCGCTCCTGTGCATCACCGCCTCTCTTGTCAACGCGGCTCCGCGTCGAAGCGGCACGCTCCGCCCCGCACACACGCACCGACGGGCGACGTACAGCGCCCAGGCGTGTGCGCGCCGTTCGCCTCATCGCGCGAGCACCCGTCCGCACCCGACTTGATAGGCAAGTCATTGCTTGCCTATCGTGGCCGGCATGGCGGAGGACGTCTTCAAGGCGCTGGCCGATCCCACCCGTCGGCGCATCCTCGACGAGCTGGCGGAACGGGACGGTCAGACGCTGTTCGAGATATGCACGCGATTGGTGACCAAGCACGGCCTGGGGCTGTCCCGCCAGGCCGTCAGCCAGCATCTGGGCGTACTGGAAGCCGCCGGACTGGTCCGTACGCGGCGCCAGGGCCGTTACAAGTTCCATGATCTGAACACCGAGCCCCTCGAGCACATCGCGGCCCGGTGGCTCAAACCCGACAGACCGGAGAGCACGCCATGAGGATCCATCTGACCAGCGCCTTCGTCGACGACCAGGAGAAGGCCCTTCGCTTTTACACCGAGGTGCTGGGATTCGTGAAGAAGCACGACCTCCCGCTGGGCGGGGACCGGTGGCTGACCGTGGTCTCGGCAGAGAACCCCGAGGGGACCGAACTGCTGCTCGAGCCCTCCCGCCATCCCGCCGTGGCGGCGTACAAGACAGGGCTGGCCAAGGACGGCATCCCGGCCCTCTCCTTCGCCGTGGACGACGTACACGCGGAGTTCGACCGGCTGCGCGGGCTCGGAGTGCGGTTCACCCAGGAGCCGCTGGAAATGAGCCAGGTCACCACCGCGGTCCTGGACGACACCTGCGGCAACCTGATCCAGATCGTGCACAGCAGGTAAGGACCCGGGGGCGCGCCTTCCCCCGGGCCATGCCCTCAGGCGGCGGCCTCGGTGCCGAACCAGCCGGAGAGCCAGGCGGCCGCGGCCGCGACGGAGCCGGGCAGCGGGCGCCCGGCACCCCGGCTGACGAACCACGCACATCAGCCGCCTCCGGCCGGCGGGGCGCGCACGAAAGCCACCGTGGCGCCCTGCGGCAGATGCGGAGCGAGCCGCGCGAACGACGCCTCGTCCGCTCCCCGCCCGTGCAGGGTGACGGCCGGCGGTGCACCGGGCCTGCGGTCGGGTCCGACGGACCAGGCGGCGGTGCACGGCACGGCTACCGCACCCCTCGAACGGTGCGGGGCGGGGCAAAGCGCAGGCGAGGACTCCGGCCGGGGGCCGGGCGCGGCCGGGCACACCCCAGCTGCTTGAAAATTGAAGCAAAGGCGGCCATGGTTTAGCTTGAACCTTCAAGCTTGCCGGAACGGGCTGCCGCTCAGTGACGTGCGGCACCCCCACCCGACCGCCTTCGACGTCCCCTTTCGAGGAGTCCCCCCATGACCAGCCCCACCAGCACCTTGCCCCACCCCGCCTCCGCCTCCGCCTCCGGTCAGGACACCCCCGCCGCCCCCGCCCGCGCCTACGACGCCGGGCTGCTGGTGCTGCGTCTCGTGCTCGGCCTGACGATGGCCGTGCACGGCGCGCAGAAGCTGTTCGGCTGGTTCGGCGGGGGCGGGATCGAGGGCACCGGGATGTACTTCACGTCCCTCGGCTACCCCTCGCCCGAGGCGTTCGCCGTCGTGGCCGGGCTCACCGAGACCCTGGGCGGGCTCGGCCTCGCGCTCGGTCTGCTCACCCCGCTGGCCGCCGCGGCCGTCGCCGGCACGCTGGTCAACGCGATCGTCGTGAAGTGGAGCGGCGGTTTCTTCGCCCCGGAGGGCGTGGAGTACGAGCTCCTCATCACCCTGGCCGCGGTGGCGCTCGCCCTGACCGGCCCCGGCCGGATCGCCGTGGACCGGCTGCTGCCCCGGCTGCGCTCGCACCGCCTCGCGTACGGCGTCGCCGCGGTCGTGCTCGGTGCCGTGGTGGCCGGCGTCACCCTGCTGCTGCGTCACTGAGGCCCGGCAGGCGGGTTCCCGGCCGGTACCGGGTGCGGGCCGCCGCCCCGAGGACGGCGGCCCGCACCCGGACCGCTAGCGCTGCCTGATCCTCAGGAACGTCACCGAGTTGGCCGGGAACGTGTACGTGAACCCGTCGGACACGCCCCGGAGCGTGGACGTGACCGGGGTCACCGGCGTGTCCGTCCCGGTGTTCACCGCGTCCGCGTCGGCGGCCAGGGTGGTCACCCGGGCGGTGGAGGCGGTCCTCGCACCGCCGAGGTCGATCTCCGTGCGGGCCTCGGCCGGCTGGGCGTTGACGACCTTGACGATCAGGTCACCGGTCCGGTCGTCCTCGGTGACGACCTGGCGGAACGGCTCGGCCGGCTTGTCGTCGGTGAAGCCGCCCCATTCCTGTCCGTCGAGGTAGAGGGTCACCTGGCGGCCGCGCACCTTGATGTCGATGTCGTAGGCGCGGCCCGTCTCGATCGACCCGGCCTTGGAGAGCAGCGTCGACTTGCCGCCGTCCGCGGCCTGCTCGACCGCGGACTGGGTGTTGTTCCAGCCGCCCAGGTTCCACCAGTAGTGGTTTCCGGTGTCCTTGACCCCGAAGGCGACGAGGAAGCCTTCCTTGCCGGACTTCTTGGTCGCCCTCACGTGCAGGTCGTAGTTCTGCCAGGCCGGGTCGCCCGCCGTGACCAGGGTGTTCTCGGCGGCCTCGTCGGTCTGGACGTACTGACCGTCCTGGACGCTCCAGCTGCCGCCGCCACGGTGCGTCCACTGCGAGGCGTCACCGGAGAAGTCGTCGCTCAGCAGGGTCGCGCCGTCGGCGGCGGTCACCCGCACGTCGTCGTAGGCGGCGCTGGTGGCCCAGGTCGACAGGCCGACCGCGCCGCTGATGGGGCCGCTGACGTCCGGGGTTCCGCTCGCCTCGGACGGGACGACACGGTCCCCGGCGTTGGTCATGAACAGCTTCTGGACCTCGTAGTTGACCGAGCCCCAGGAGGCGTGGTTGTTGAACCAGATCATGTCCGGCGACCACTGCACGTAGTCCTCGTTGGCCAGCAGCGGTGCGTACGAGGCGAGTTCGACGATGTCCGCGTTGCGTTCCAGGCCGGTCATGAACGCGGCTTCGGCCAGGCCGTTCTTCCAGGTGTTGCCCTGTGAGGCGTACTCACCGAGGAAGACCTTCGGGCCGCCGCGGTCGTAGGAGTCGTAGCGGTCGTTGTTCTGCAGGAACCACCGCGGGCTGTTGTAGTAGTGCTCGTCGACCATGTCGACGTCGCCGTCGCGGTTGAGCTGCCAGAGGGTGTCGAAGGTCGTGCCGGTGTCGTCCGGGCCGGAGTTGGAGACGACGGTGATGTCCGGGTACTCGGCCTCGATCGCCGTGCGGAACCGCTCGAAGCGGGCGTAGAACTCCCTGGGCAGGTTCTCCTCGTTGCCGACCCCGATGTGGGTGAGGCCGAAGGGCTTTCGGTGGCCCATCTCGGTACGCACCCTGCCCCAGGTCGAGTCGGCCGGGCCGTTGGCGAACTCGATCAGGTCGAGGGTGTCCTGGATGTGCCGCTCCAGCAGCTCCTCGTCGTCCGTTGCCCTGTTCTGTCCGCACCCGGTGACCAGTGCGGGCACGACCGGGAGCGGCATCGCCCCGACGTCCTCGGCGAACCGGAAGTACTCGTAGTAACCGAGGCCGTAGCTCTGGTTGTAGCCCCAGAAGTTGGCGTTGGTGGCACGCTCCTCGACCGGTCCGACGGTGTCCTTCCACTGGTAGGAACGCTTGCGCTGCCAGCCGGAGTCCTCGCTGTAGTCCTCCATGGACCCGGTGTTGACCAGACAGCCGCCGGGAAAGCGGACGAATCCGGGGTTCAGGGCGGCGATCTTCTCGGCGAGGTCCTTGCGCAGGCCGTTTCGCTGCCCCTTGTAGGTGTCGCGCGGGAACAGCGACACCATGTCGAGGGCGGCGGCGCCGGAGGAGGCGACCGCGAGGCGGCCGCGGCTGCTGGTGCGGGTCGCGGTGAAGGTGGCCTCGTACCGGGCCCAGTCGCCCCTGACGGCCACCCGGCGGGCGTTCGCGAGGGCGCCGGCGGCGTCCTTGAGCGTGACGGCGAGGGTGCTGCCGCTCTCGGCGCGGGCCCAGACGGAGAAGTCGTACCGCTTGCCCTGCTCCACCCGGATGCCGGTGTTGTAGCCCGCGTTCGTGACGGACGAACCGGCGCCCAGGGAGAGGTAGGTGCGGTTGCGTTCGTTGAGCCGACCGGAGTCGTCGCGCGCCTCGGCCGTGCCGCCGGTCGTCCAGGAGGTCAGGGGCGTGTAGGAGCCGTTGTCGGCGGTGGAGTACTCGAAGGACCGGTTCTGCACGAGCTCGGCGTACAGCCCGCCGTCGGCGGCGCGGTTGATGTCCTCGAAGAAGACGCCGTACATCGTGTCGTCGATCGCGGCGCCCTCGGCGCGCGGGTCGACGGTGATCGTGTAGTCGGTGACGTCCTCGGCGTGCGCGGGGGCCGGCAGCAGGGCGGCGGCGGCCAGTAACGCGGTGGTGGTGAGCCCCGTTCCGAGGCGGGCGCGGGCGCGTGGACGGGTGCGGGCGGTGCGTGACATGGATACTCCGCGGCTCTCGGTAGGAGTGGGTGGAGCTTCGCCTGGCATGCTCGAGATCTGTTCGGTATTTCGAGCGACGGTCAGCACTTCGAACGGCAAGATAGGGAGGAGACAGGAGCACGTCAATGGCTCGTGCGCGACGGAGACGACGGGGAGCGGTGCGGGATGGGCGATTTCTGGCCGGTACCGGACGCACTGGCCTATCTGAAGGGGAGCTGGCGGGTGTCCCGGACCGTGCGGGACCTGACGAGCGGCGGTCTCGGACGGTTCGAGGGCACCACGTCTTTCGGCCCGCTGAGGGGCGACGGCCCACCGGAGGACGGCGGCCTGCCGGAGGACGGCGGCCTGCCGGAGGACGGCGGCCTGCCGGAGGACGGCGGCCTGCTGTACCAGGAGTCCGGCACCTTCACCTGGCAGGGCGTTTCCCGCCCCGCGGAACGCACCCTGCGCTTCCTGCCGGCGGCGGGCCGCGGGTCGCGCCCCGGCGGCGCGGTGGACGTGCGGTTCGCGGACGGCCGGCCGTTCCATCGCCTGGACCTCTCGGCAGGCCGGTACGTCGCCGACCACCCCTGTTCCGCGGACCTCTACCGGGGCGAGTTCACCGTCCGCGACCAGGAGCGCTGGCGGACGGTCTGGCGGGTGCGCGGTCCGGCCAAGGACCTCGTGCTCGACACCGGCTACGTCCGCGTGGACCGGCCGGCCACCACCCCCGGCCGGTGAACGGTCACCGCCACCCGGACGGCGAACGGGGCCCGGATCCGCGCCGGCCGGGCGGCGAACGGGGCCTAGATGCGCGTCGGCCGGGCGGCGACCCCTTCGATGCGCAGGCTCCAGCGGCCCGCCCGTCCGGCGACGCCGACCCGTGACAGCGAGCGGACGTCGATGTTCCAGTAGGTCGCGGGCGGCGCCTTCAACGCGTACACCAGCGCGGCGCGGATGACGGACGGTTCGGCCACCGCGACGACCCGGCAGTCCTCCTCGGCGGGCCGGGTGTCGAGCCAGTTGCCGACGCGGGTGATGAAGTCCAGCAGCGACTCCCCGCCGTGCGGGGTGGCGCGCGGGTCGGCGAGCCAGACGTCCACGGCCTCCGGTTCGCGGGCCATCGCCTCCCCCAGGGTCAGCCCGCGCCAGCGGCCCATGGCGCAGTCGCGCAGGGCGAGCTGGACCAGTGGGGTGTAACCGAGGCCCTCCCCGGTGGCACGGCTGCGCGGGTTCGGCGAGCAGTAGCGCAGATCGGCCGCGGCGAGCGGCAGCAGCTCACGGGCCACTCGCTGCACATCGTCCCACCCTGCACGGTCCAGTGGCCGGTCGTCCTCGAAACGCTCGGTCAGTCGCGAGGCGCTTCCCGCTGCGGCAACGAACGTGACCCGAAGTGCCATGCCGCGATGGTCGGTCTCCGAAGTACGCAAATCAAGGGGTGCGGCCAGGGCGTTACCCGGAGTCCATCAGGCGGCACGGCACCGATCGGGACCTGCCGGACAAGTCACGCGAAGCTCCCGCGTCCGCGCCCCGCCTGGCCCAGTACCTCGTCGCAGGCGGCACGAAGTCGCCGTACGCCCTCGGTGATCTCCCCGGTGCCCGCGACCGCGGCGAAGCTCAGCCGCAGGTGCGAGGCCGAGGGCTCGGCGCTGAAGTACGGGCGGCCCGGGGTGACCGCCACGCCGGCCCGCAGGGCCGCCGCGGTCAGGGCGGACTCTCCCCCGGGGCCGAAAGCCGGGGAGGTGCCCCCGGTGCCGTCGGGCAGGCGCAGCCACAGGTGGTAGCCGCCGGCCGGGATGTGCGGCAGGGCGAGTTCGGGCAGCCGGAGCCGGAGCGCGGCGGTCATGGCGTCCCGGCGGGCTCCCAGCTCGGCGGAGACCGAACGCAGATGGCGCGGCCAGGCGGGCGAGCCGACGAGTTCGAGCGCTGCCTCCTGGAGAGGGCGGGGGACGAAGAAGGTGTCGACGATCTGGATGGCGCGCAGCCGTTCCAGGACCGGGCCGTGCGCGGCCAGGGCGCTCACCCGGAAGCTCGGCGAGGTCGCCTTGGTGAGCGAGCAGACGTGGACGACGACGCCGTCGGGGTCGTCGGCGGCCAGCGGGCGCGGGAGCGGGCCCGCGTCCTCGTGGACCAGGCGTCGGACGAAGTCGTCCTCGACGACGAACGCCCCCGCCTCGCGTGCGATGCGCAGTACCTCGCCGCGCCGTTCGGGGGCGAGTACGGCGCCGGTGGGGTTCTGGAACAGGGGCTGGCAGACGAAGACCCGGGCACCGGTGGCGCGGAAGGCGCCGGCGAGCAGCTGTGGCCGTACGCCGTCCGCGTCCACCGGGACGGGCACCGGGCGCAGTCCGGCGGCACGGGCGACGGCCAGCATGCCGGGGTAGGTGGGCGATTCCACGAGGACGGGGGCACCGGGCGGGGCGAGCGCGCGCAGGGCGGTGGTCAGCGCGGACTGGCCGCCCGCGGTGATCAGCACCCCCGCCGCGGTGACCGCGCCCCCGATGCTGCGGGCGAACCACTCGCGCAGCTCCAACAGCCCTTCCACGGGCGGTCTCCCCCAGGCTCCCGGCCGGCGCCCGGCCCGGGACAGCGCCGCCGCCATCGCGCGCTCCGGCTGCAGCGAGGGGTGGAGATAGCCGCCGTTGAACTCGATCACGCCGGGCGCCGGGGCGGCGAGCGAGACCAGGACGCCGGAGGCGTCGACCGAGCGCGGGACGAGATCGGCGGCACCGTCGGCGCTGAGGGCGACCTCCTGCCAGGAGGTGTCACCGGCCGCGGCGGCCGGGGAGGCGGGGCGGGCGACGGCACGGAACGCGCCGGCGCCGGGCCGGGTCACCACCAGCCCCTCGGCGGCGAGCTGCGCCAGCGCCCGCGAGACGGTCACGGGGCTCACCCGGAACCGCTCCACGAGGGCCCGGCTCGACGGGAGCTTTCCACCTGGCGAGTAGCGGTCCAGCTCCTGCCGCAGTCGATCCGCCAGTTCGGCAACGCTGCTACGCTCATGCATGAGAACACAGAGTAGCGCTACTACCGTGCCCCCGATAGCGGTCCCCGCCCGACGGGACCGGGCCGGCTTCGGCACCCTGCAGGCCGCCCTCGGCGTCATCGCCTTCTCTCTCACCTTCCCGGCCACCGCCTGGGGACTGGAGGGCTTCGGCCCCTGGTCGCTGGTGGCCGTGCGCTGCGTGCTGGCGGGGCTGATCGCCGGCGGCTGCCTGCTCGCGGTGGGGACGCGGGCGGGGGCCCCGGATACGGAAGCGGTGGGGACGCCGGCGGGGGCCCCGGAGGCGGAAGCGGCGGGGGCCCCGGCGCGCCGCCGGAAGGGTCTGACGCGGTGGCGCGGTGTGCCGTTGCCCGCCCGCAGGCACTGGCCGGGGCTCGTGGTGGTCGCCGCCGGGGTCGTCCTCGGGTTCCCGCTGCTGACCACGCTGGCCCTGCAGACGTCGACCACCGCGCACGCGGCGGTCGTGGTCGGCCTGCTCCCGCTCACCACCGCGCTGTTCTCCGCCCTGCGCGTCGGCTCCCGCCCGTCACGCACCTTCTGGGCTGCGGCGCTGGCCGGTGCCGCCGCGGTGGCGGTCTTCACGGTGCGGCAGAGCGGCGGCGCGCTGACCACGGCCGATCTGTACCTCTTCGCGGCGCTGGTGGTGTGCGCGGCCGGGTACACGGAGGGCGGCAGGCTGGCCCGGGTGATGCCGGGCTGGCAGGTGATCGGCTGGGCGCTGGTGCTGTGCCTGCCGCTCGCCGTACCGGCCGCGGCCCTGGCGCTGGCCGTCGAGCCGGTGCGGCTGACCGCGCACAGCGTGGCCGGAGTGCTGTGGGTGGCGGCGGGGTCCCAGTTCCTGGGGCTGGTCGTCTGGTACCGGGGCATGGCGGCGATCGGCATCCCCCGGGCCAGCCAGCTCCAGCTCGCCCAGCCGCTGCTCACCCTGGTGTGGTCGGTGTTCCTCCTGGGCGAGCACCTGACCGCGGCCGCCCCGCTGACGGCGGCGGCGGTACTGGTGTGCATCGCCGTCACCCAGCGGGCCCGCGGCTGAGGAACCCCCGTCGCACGCACCCGGGGTGTGCTTCGACAGTCCCGTCCGGCCCGCGACGCCCGGCACGGCGCCTCGCCGCGGTGCCGGGACCGTCCCCGTGCACCCGCGGACGGCCTCCGCCCTGCGGCGCACCGCACCGGACACCGCGGGCCCTGCCCTTGGGGCGGACGGCGCCGCTTTCGCAACAGGTCCTGGCGGCGAAGTACCGGACCGCCCGTCGGACGCCCTGCCGGAGGGCCGGATCCGCCGTAGACTCGACACCACGGACCGCTGCTCCCGCACGTGATGAGGAGACCCCGATGCGCGCAACCGTGGGCGACCAGCTTGTCCAGCACGGCAGGGTGGTCGGTCAGCACGACAAGGTCGCCGAGATCGTCGAGGTGATGGGACGGCAGGGCGATCCGCCCTACCGCGTCCGCTTCGAGGACGGACACGAGGCCGTGTGCTCACCCGGCCCGGATTCCGAGATCCGGCACAGGAACCACCAGCACTAGACCGAGGACCGGCGCCGCTCCTCCGCCCCGTCAGCCCGGAGGTGGTGCCGGCCGGCCGTAGTGGTCGGCGACCACCCGGGCCATCGCACCGGTCGGGTCGGCGGCCACTTCCCTGGCGGCGAAGAAGACGTGCCCGCGCGCCTGGGGGTAGGACGTCGCGAGCGTGAGGTGCCGGGACAGCTCGGCCGGATCCTGCCAGGCGGCCGGCTGCGCCGGATCTCCCGCCTTGTAGAGCGCCTCCCCCACGTACAGCCGGGTCCCGGAGCCCTCCACGACGGCGGACCACCAGGACAGCAGTTCCGCGTAGTCGGCGGCGGCGAAGCCGATGTTCCAGTAGAGCTGGGGGCAGATGTAGTCGATCCAGTTCTCCCGCACCCATCGGCGGGTGTCCGCGTGCAGGTCGTCGTAGGTCTGCACGCCGGCCCGGGTGTCCGGGCCGAGGGGATCGGTCGCCGCGTTGCGCCAGACCCCGAAGGGGCTGATGCCGAACCGGGTGCCGGGCCTGGCCTCCTTGATCCGCGCCGCCGTCTCGCGCACCAGCCGGTCGATGTTGTCCCGTCGCCAGGCCGCCCGGTCGGGGAAGGCGCCGCCGTGGGTGTCGTAGGCGGCGTCGTCGTCGAAGGTCAGGCCCGCCACCGGGTACGGGTAGAAGTAGTCGTCGAAGTGGACCGCGTCGACGGGATAGCGGCGCACCGCGTCGAGCATGGCGTCCTCGACGAAGGCGCGGACCTCGGGCAGACCGGGGTTGTAGTAGAGCTTCCCGCCGTACGGGACCACCCAGCCGGGGTTCTGGCGGGCCGGGTGCGTGGCGGCGAGCCGGGTGGGGTCGGTGTGCGCGGCGACCCGGTAGGGGTTGAACCATGCGTGCAGCTCCAGGCCACGGGCGTGGGCCTCGGTGACGGCGGTGCCGAGCGGGTCCCAGCCGGGGTGTACGCCCTGGGTGCCGGTGAGGCAGGCGGACCACGGTTCGTACGGGGACGGCCACAGGGTGTCGGCCGTGGGCCGTACCTGGAGGATCACGGTGTTCAGACGGTTGCGGACGGCCGCGTCGAGGTGGGCGATCAGCTCGGCCCGCTGTCCGGCGGCGCTCAGCCCCGGGCGGGACGGCCAGTCCCGGTTGGCCACGGTCGCCAGCCACACGCCCCGCATCTCACCGGCGGCTGCGCCCCGGCCGCCCGCCGCGCCCGCCGGTCCGGACATCGGCCGGCCCGGGGCGGCCGACGCGGCCGTCATCATCGTCACCGACGACAACGCCGCCACCGCGAACGCCCTGCGTGACACTCGTCCCATTTCACACCCGCCGCAAAAGCCGCGATCCGCCCGGCCGCGGACCGCTCCCCGCCCAGAATGCCCGCCCCCGGCGATCGATCATCGGTACTTCCGGGTAACGTGCACGAACGGAGCAGGCGGCCGGAACCCGGTGCTCCTGCCAGGAGTCGTAGACGGTGCAGGCCAGAAGGACCCGTGCCGCGCCAGGAAGCGAAAGGGACGATGTGACCGACATCGAACGCGTCGGAGTGGTGGGCTGCGGTCAGATGGGCGCGGGGATCGCCGAGGTGTGCGCCCGCGCCGGACTGGACGTGAGGGTCGCCGAGACCACCGGCGAGGCCCTGGAGATCGGCCGCACCCGCCTGTTCAACTCGCTGACGAAGGCGGCCGGGCGCGGCAAGGTCACGGCGGAGGAACTGGACGCCACCCAGGCCCGGCTGAGCTTCACCACGGACCTGGGCGAGTTCGCGGACCGCGATCTGGTGATCGAGGCCGTCGTGGAGAACGAGCAGGTCAAGACGGAGATCTTCCAGGTGCTCGACCAGGTGGTGACCCGGCCGGACGCGATCCTGGCCTCGAACACCTCCTCCATCCCGCTGGTGAAGCTGGCGGTCGCCACCTCGCGGCCGGACCACGTCATCGGCATCCACTTCTTCAACCCGGCCCCCGTGCAGAAGCTGGTCGAGCTGATCCCGGCGCTCACCACTTCCGAGGGCACGATCAGCCGGGCGCAGCTCTTCGCCGAGAAGGTGCTGGACAAGCACGCGATCCACGCCCAGGACCGTTCCGGGTTCGTCGTGAACGCGCTGCTGATCCCGTACCTGCTCTCCGCGATCCGGATGTTCGAGTCGGGCATCGCCAGCCGCGAGGACATCGACAACGGCATGGAGATGGGCTGCGCCCACCCGATGGGTCCGCTGAAGCTGTCCGACCTGATCGGTCTGGACACGGTGGCCTCGGTCGCGTACTCGATGTACGAGGAGTACAAGGAGCCGCTCTACGCCGCTCCCCCGCTGCTCCAGCGCATGGTCGACGCCGGCCGCCTGGGCCGCAAGAGCGGATCCGGCTTCTACAGCTACGGCTGACACGGCCGCCCGTGACGGAGAACTGACGCTCCGACACGTTCACCGACCGTCACGTTCCGGCCGTGCGAACGGGCCCGGTGCCCCTGGATCGCCAGGTGCACCGGGCCCGCGGCGTTCACACACCGTGTGCGCTCCGGGCTCGCATATGCCTTTCGCACACTCTTACCCCGCGTCCACCAGGGGAGTTGACTCATCCTTCGCAGGCAAGGGATGAGAAGGATGACGGAGAGGAGCGGACTTGTGACCGCCGATCCCGAACAGCCCGCCGTCCAGGGCGAACTCGCGGAGTTACGGCGCCGCCTCGACGTGGCGTACGCCCGCGTCGAGGGTGGACTGGCGCTGCTCAGCCATCGCACCGAGGAGGCGGCCAGGGAGCTGGACGAGCTGAACACCCGGATCGTCACCCTGGAACACGCCCGCTGGCCGCTCCAGGCGGTCGCGGCCGTCACGGCCGTGGGCGCGCTCGTCGTGACGGTCTGGCAGGCGTTCGGCCGCTGAACCACGCACCCGGGCCGGACGGCCGACGGCCGCACAAGGGGCTGGGTCAGGACATGGTGTCCTGACCCAGCCTGAGATGGTGCAGCAGGAGTAACGCGGCCGCCATGTTGGCGGCCGGGACCTCGCCGCGGGCGACCAGGTCGGGAACCACCTTGAGCGGTACCCACTCCCGGCGGTCCGACTCGAAGTCGTCCACCGGGTGTCCGAGGTACTCGCCCTCGTCGGCCCAGTAGATGTGGTGCCGGGCGTCGGTGAGCCCGTTGGACGGTTCCACGCTCATGAGGTGGTGCAGGGGCCCCGGCCGCCAGCCGGTCTCCTCCTCCAGTTCCCTGGCCGCCGCCCGGACGACGTCCTCGCCGTCCTCGACGACTCCGGCCGCGAGTTCCCACCCCCAGCTGTCGGTGATGAAGCGGTGGCGCCACAGGAGGAGGACCTCGTTGGCCTCGTTGACCACCGTGGCCACGGCGACGGGCCGCAGCCGGATGAGGAAGTGGTCGAGTTGCCGGCCGTCCGGCAGCTCGACCTCCGCGAGGTTGACGCTGAACCAGCGGTTGACGTACACGGTTTGTTCGTTCTTGTTCGTCCACTGCACGGTTATGCCACCTTCCGTTCGATGGGTGGCAATATCGCAGCAGTGACGGTTCGGTAGCAGGCGCACAGGAGTGAGCCCGCGGCGCAGCGGACGGCGCGGTACGGGCGCACGGTGCGGGGCGCCCGGCGACAGCGCCGGCAGCGGTTACAGCGGTACGCGCAGTGCCCCGTCGATGAGTTCGGCCGCCTCGGCGGTCCCTTCACAGCCGTTGCGCACCAGGTGCTCACGCACGGCGCGAAGCCTGTCGCGCAGCCGCTGCGACTCCATTCCCCGGGCCTGCTCGGCCATCTGCACGGCGATGGCGACCGCTTTGTCGGCGTTGCCCTGCCGCAGCTCGATGGTACTGAGCATGGCGAGCCGGTGCACCCGGCCCCGGTCGTGCGCGGGGTTGCCGACGGCGGCGGCCGCGTGCTCGCCCGCCGCGGCCAGTTCGCCGAGGCTGAGCAGGGCCTCCGCCACCTGCACGTTGACCAGGCCGGGCTGGACATAGCCGGTCTCGTCGGGTTCGTGTCCGCGCCGGATGCGCTCGGCGGCCTGCTCGGCACGCCGGATGCGCGACAGCGCGCCGGTGCTGTCGCCGAGGTGGGCGTACGCCTTGGCCTGCATCGCGTACAGGTCGGAGGCGAGCGCCGGGGTGATGTGCTTCCCGGCGGCGCGGAGCGCGGCCTCCGCGAAGGCGACGGCCTGCCGGTACTCCCGCATGAACAGCGACTGGTTGACGAGAAGTGCGATCACATACGCGCCGAGTCCCCGGTCCCCGCTGGCTTTTGCCAGCCTCAGCGCCTGGTGGAAGTAGCGCTGGGCCAGGCCGTGGGCGTCGGAGTCGTACGCGCAGATTCCGGCGACTGCCACCAACCCGCCGGTGGCCCGGTGCAGTTGACGGCCCATGGCGTCGGTGTAACCGCCACGGAGCAGCGGAGCGGCCTCGGTGTTGAGGAAGCCGACGATGCGGTCACGGGTCGCGACGCCGCCGGCCTTGCGGTACATCTGCTCGTAGTGGCCGCGGGCGGCGCGCAGCATGTCCAGGTCGCCGGGGGTGACCCGGTGCCGGCCGCCGCGCGAGACGTCGACGTCCTCGGGCGGGTTCTCCCACTCCCAGACGGGCATCACGGCGGGGGTGCCGGTGACGGCGGGCGCGCCCAGTATGTGCGGGCGCCGCTGCTGGTCGGAGCGCCACAGCGCGGTGGCCCGCTCCACGAATCCACAGAGCGTGCCCGTGTGCGGGGCGGCGGGTTCGCCGGGGACGCCGAGGCCTATGTCGTCGAGGGTGATCGGACGCTGCAGCCGGGTGGCCAGCACCTCGCAGATCAGGTCGGGCACCTGGCCCCGGGGCCGCTGTCCTTTCAGCCAGCGTGCCACGGCGGTGTGTTCGTATCTGAGGGACAGTCCGCGCGTCCGGCCGGCCTGGTTGATGTGCGCGGCCAGGCCCGCGTGCGAGATACCGGCCTCGTCCAGGACCGCGTCGAGCAGAGTGTTGGGCTGCATGAGGCCCCCCGGGGGATCGGTGCCGACAGAGTAGTGGGTGGGCGTTCACACGGGGTGTGAACGGAGTGCCCGTATCCGCAGGGTGTACGCACTGTCGCGGAGAGTCGCCGACCGGTTGACTGAGGTGCCTCGAAAGAGGCCGGCCGGGCCGCCGGCTCCCCCTCGTACAGTGCGGCGGCCCGCTTGTGCGCCGTCCGCCCCACTGCCTGCCCGACACTTTGCGGCGGGGCGGACGGCACCGCCGGCCCCGACGACGGCGACCGCGCCGGTCACGACGGGTACTGCAGCGGGTTCGTCGGGGAGAGGTCCGCCGCGCCCGGGTGCCCAGCGGTGCCCTGCGGCTCCGAGGGTGCGCGGGAGGACGGGCGCTCGTTCCCGAGGACCAGCAGGGCGACGTCGTCCTTGGGCGGGCCACCGGTGTGGCGGACCAGCGCCGTGAGGGTCGTCCGCAGGACGGACTGCGGTGTGGGCGGGACGGCCTCGCACGCGGCCGAGGCGAGCACCTCGGACAGCGGGAAGAAGGTGCCGTCGGCGTCCCGTGCGTCCTCGACTCCGTCCGTGTGCAGGACGAGCGTGTCGCCCGGCAGCAGCCTGCCGCAGGAAACGAGGGGGAGCCTTGCGGGCAGCGGGAACGGGCCGAGCGGCGGGAGCGGGCCGGTGCGGGCGACCGGTTCGGCCCGTGCACCGCTCAGCAGGTGGGGCCAGGGGTGCCCGCAGTTCAGCGCGCGCATCCGCCCGTCGGGAAGGATCTCGAGCAGCAGGACGGTGACGAACTCCTCGGCGGTCCAAAAGTCGTGTCCGGTGCCCGCCGGCAGGCGCTCGGCACGCGCCCGCTCCCGCAGGTGACGGCCCATCGCCCGCTCCAGCCGGCGCAGGACTCCGGTCAGGTCGGGCTCGTCGTGCACGGCCTCACGGAAACCGTCGAGAACGGCACCGACGGTGGGGGCCGCTGCGACCCCGTGCCCGCGGACGTCGCCGATGACGGCCCGTACGCCGTACTCGGTGGCGACCACCGCATACAGATCGCCGCCGACCCGGGCGCCCCGGTCGGCGGACAGTTGGACGGCGGCGACGGCCAGCCCGTCGACACGGGGAGGCGGCCGCAGCATCCGCTGCGTGGAGCGGGCCGTCGTGCGGCTCCGCCGCACCTCCCGCAGCAGGCTCCGCCCGACGTGCAGGGCCAGCCCGGTACCGAGGGCGCCGAGGACGCCGGGCCGCAGTCCACGGGCGAGCGCCCGGCGCAGCGGACAGTGGTCGGGCCCCCATGGGGTGGTCGGCCCCGATGAGGTGGTCCTGGACCGTCCCGTGCGGGGCGGCCCAGCCTTGAAGAGGATCATGCCGATGGCCCCCCACTCTTGGCCCTGACAGCGTAGACCGGCCTGGAAAGGCCGGTCCGATTCTGTCGACCGCATCACCCTATCCGGACGTATCGCCCGGAAATGCCACCCGAACGAGTGAGGTGACCGTCGGGAACGGATGTGAACAGATGCGCAGGGGACGCATGGGTCCCCGAGTGACGGGGGACGGCTGGTCCTGTCCGGCACGTCGAGCCCGGAGGCGCTGGGCGGTGCCGTCCGGCGAGACCGCACCGGGACCGCCGCGCCCGGCGAGGAGGCGGAGGAAGGCGGGGACGCGCCGAACCCGTCGGATGCGCCGGGGCCTCCGGCCTCAGCGGCACCGGCGGGAGCCACCAGTCGGTTTCCCGAGCCCTCCCCCGCTCTCAGGATCCCGGACCCCGGGCACGCGGGGGGGCCGGGGGCCCGGCCGCGGCACGGCGAACCGTGCCCGGCCGGCCACACGGCCCCGGAGAACCCGCCGTCTCCGGCGGGCCCTCCGGAACCCCGGAGGGTGTCAGCCCCGCAGGACCGCCCCGGTGCGCTCGCCCGCGAGGGCGACCGCCGTCTCCCGGGCCGCGGAGGCCTCGTCGACCGTCAGTGTCCGGTCGGCCGCGCGGAACCTCAGCGCGTACGCCAGGGACTTGCGGCCCCCGCCCAGCTGCTCGGCGTTCTCGTACACGTCGAACAGCCGGATGGACTCCAGCAGTTCACCGGCGCCCTCGCGCAGCGCCGCCTCGACGTCCGAGGCCGGCACGGCCCCGTCGACGACCAGGGCGACGTCCTGGGTGGCGACCGGGAAGGTGGAGATGGCCGGAGCCTGCGGGATACCTTGGCCGGCCTGCTCCAGGGCGTCCAGGTCGACCTCCATCGCGCAGGTGCGCGGAGGCAGGCCCAGGTTCTTCACCACGCGCGGGTGCAGCTCACCGGCGTGGCCGACGACCCGCTCGGTGCCGTCGACGGTGACCGCCAGTTCGGCGCAGCGGCCCGGGTGCCACGGACCGTACTGGCCCTTGCGGACGACGAGTTCGGCGCCCGCCTCGGCGGCGACGCCGCGGGCGGCCTCGACCGCGTCGGCCCAGCCGGCCGGACGGTCCGCGCCCCACCAGCCGGCCTGTTCGCGGGCACCGGCGAGGACGACGGCGACGTGCCGCGGCTGGTGGGGCAGCGCCGCGTCGAGGCCGGCGAGTTCCTCGTCGGTGGGCCGGCGGTCCACGGGCAGCCGGGGAGCGGTCCGCTGCTCCTCGCGCGGCTTGAAGACGAGGCCGGTCTCGAACAGCGCGAGGTCGTGGCTGCCGCGTCCGTCGTTGCGCCGCAGCGCGCCGAGCAGACCGGGCAGCAGCGAGGTGCGCAGCGCGGGCTCCTCGTCGTTGAGCGGGTTGGTCAGCTTCACCACCCTGCGGGCCGGGTCGTCGGCGTCCAGGCCGAGCTGGTCGAGGACCTGCTCGCCGACGAACGGGTAGTTCGGCGCCTCGACGTACCCGGCACCGGCCAGGGCCCGGCCGGTCCGGCGGTGCAGCCGCTGCCGGGAGGTCAGCCCGCGTCCGGCGGGGGGCCGCGGCAGGGTGGCGGGCAGGTTCTCGTAGCCCTCGAGCCGGATGACCTCTTCGGCCAGGTCGTTCGGATCGGTGAGGTCGGGCCGCCAGGACGGCACGGTGACGATCAGCTCGTCCTGCCCTCCCGTCGCCCGGCCGGCACTCCCCGACGACGCGTTCCACGCGGCGGTGTTGCCCACCACGTCGCAGCCGACCTGCTGGAGGCGGCGCACGACGGTCTCCCGGCCGTAGGCGACACCGGCGACCCGGTCGGGGTGGTCGGCCGGGAGGGTGATCGTGTGGGGCGCGGACGGGGCGACGACCTCGGTGACCCCGGCCTCGGCGGTACCGCCGGCGAGCAGCACCAGCAGGTCGACGGTGCGCTGCGCGGCAGCGGCGGCGGCCTGCGGGTCGACGCCGCGCTCGAAGCGCCGGGACGCCTCGGAGGACAGCTTGTGCCGGCGGGCCGTGCGCGCGATCGACACGGCGTCGAAGTGCGCGGCCTCGATCACCACGTCGGCCGTGGCCTTCTCGACGTCGTGGTCGGCGATCTCGGTGTCGGCGCCGCCCATGACGCCGGCGAGCCCGATCGGGCCGCGCTCGTCGGTGATCACCAGGTCCCCGGCGTCGAGGGTGCGCCGCACGCCGTCGAGGGTGGTGAGCTTCTCACCCTGCCCGGCGCGGCGCACACCGATGGCGCCCTGGACCAGGGAGCGGTCGTAGGCGTGCAGCGGCTGGCCGAGCTCCAGCATCACGTAGTTGGTGACGTCGACGGCCAGGGAGACCGGGCGCATGCCGGCCTTCTGCAGTCGGCGGGTGAGCCAGATCGGGGAGCGGGCGTCGGGGCTGAGCCCCGTCACCGTGCGGGCGGTGAAGCGGTCGCAGCCGACGGGGTCGGAGACCTTCACCGGGTAGCCGAAGGCGTTCGGCCCGGGGACGTCGAGCAGGGCCGGGTCGCGCAGCGGCAGCCCGTAGGCGGTGGCGGTCTCGCGGGCCACGCCGCGCATCGACAGGCAGTAGCCGCGGTCCGGGGTGACGGCGATGTCGAGGACCTCGTCGACCAGCTCGAGCAGTTCCACGGCGTCCGTGCCGGCCTCGGTCTCGGGCGGCAGGACGATGATGCCCTTGCTGCCGTCGTCGCCCATGCCCAGCTCGTCGCCGGAGCAGATCATGCCGTGCGAGACCTTGCCGTAGGTCTTGCGGGCGGCGATCGCGAACCCGCCGGGCAGCACCGCGCCGGGGAGCACCACGACGACCTTGTCGCCCACCGCGAAGTTGCGGGCGCCGCAGACGATCTCCTGGGGCGCGCCGGTGCCGTTGGCCTGCCCGACGTCGACCGTGCAGAAGCGGATGGGCTTCTTGAAGCCCTCCAGTTCCTCGATGGTGAGCACCCGGCCGACGACCAGGGGGCCCTTGAGGTCGGCGCCGAGGTGTTCGACCGTCTCGACCTCGAGGCCGGCCGAAATGAGCTTGGCCTGGACGTCGCGCCCGGTCTCAGTCGCCGGCAGGTCGACGTACTCCCGCAGCCAGGAAAGCGGGACCCGCATCAGATCTCCATCCCGAACGGCCGGGTGAACCGGACGTCACCCTCGACCATGTCTCGCATGTCCTCGACGTTGTGGCGGAACATCAGCATCCGCTCGATGCCGAACCCGAAGGCGAAGCCGCTGTACTTCTCGGGGTCGACGCCGCAGGCGGTGAGCACCCGCGGGTTGACCATGCCGCAGCCGCCGAGCTCGATCCAGCCCTCGGAGGAGCAGGTGCGGCAGGGGCGGTCGGGGTTTCCGACGGACTCGCCCTTGCAGACGTAGCAGAGCATGTCCATCTCGGCGCTCGGCTCGGTGAAGGGGAAGAAGTTCGGCCGCAGCCTGGTCTTCATGCCCTCGCCGAACAGCGACTGCACCATGTGGTCCAGGGTGCCCTTGAGGTCCGCCATGGTGAGGCCCTCGTCCACGGCGAGGAGCTCCACCTGGTGGAAGACCGGGGTGTGGGTCGCGTCCAGCTCGTCGGTGCGGTAGACGCGGCCGGGGCAGATCACGTAGACCGGCAGCTCGCGGCCGAGCAGGGAGCGGATCTGCACGGGCGAGGTGTGGGTGCGCAGCACGACGCCGGACTCGGTGCCGCCCTGAGGACCCTGCACGAAGAAGGTGTCGTGCTCGCCGCGGGCCGGGTGGTCCGGGCCGATGTTGAGTGCGTCGAAGTTGAACCACTCGGCCTCCACCTGGGGGCCCTCGGCCACCTCGTAGCCCATGGCCACGAAGATGTCCTCGATGCGCTCGGACAGCGTGGTCAGCGGGTGCCGGGCTCCGGACGGTACCCGGTCGTGGGGCAGGGTGACGTCGACCGCCTCCTCCACCAGGACCCGGGCGTCCCGCTCGGCCTCCAGTTCGCTCTGGCGGCCGGCGAGGGCCTTGTTCACCGCGCCGCGCGCCTGGCCCACGCGCTTGCCCGCGTCGGCCTTGGCGTGCGGGGGCAGGGCTCCGATCTCCCGGTTGGCGAGAGCCAGCGGCGAGGCGGGGCCGGTGTGGGCGATCTTGGCCTCGTGGAGTGCGTCGAGGGAGTCCGCGGCGGCGAAGGCGGCGAGCGCCCCGTCCCGCATGCGCTCGATCTCTTCCGGTTTCAACGCCTCGACCTCGACAGGGTCGTACGACTTATTGGGTGCCGACATCTCTTCCCGTACTTCCGATTGGCTGGCTGGTGGTCCCCGTCACCGGCTCGTGGCCGAAGCGTCTCCGTCTGCGGGACACAAAGGTGCCAGGGGCCGAGTCTAACGGGGTGGGGGACCGCGAATGCGCCCGTGGGGCCCCGGGTGCGCGCTAGGTGAGATACGCGGGGGCCGCCACGGGCAACGTAAATCGGAGCTCCGCGCCGCCGCTGGGGGCGCGGCCGACCGTGATGGTGCCGCCGTGGGCCTCGACGATGCCCTTGACGATGTACAGCCCGAGGCCGGTGCCGCCGCGCTTGCTGCCCCGCCAGAAGCGGGTGAAGACGCGGTTCATGGACTCCTCCGGGATGCCGGGGCCCTCGTCGCTCACGGTGACCGACGTGGCCGCGTGCTCGCCGTTCTCCCGGTCGCGGGGGGACGCCGAGGGCGTGATGTCGATGGTGACGGTTCCCTCGCCGTGGCGCACCGCGTTTTCCAGCAGGTTGCTGAGCACCTGGTCGACCTTGTCGGGGTCGGCCCACAGGCCGGGCAGGGGGTGCTGGACGCGCAGCAGGAACCGGTCGGCGCTCTGTCCGGCGGCGACGTAGGCCTGGATGTGCCGTCCGACGGCGGCCCCGATGTCGACGGGCTGGCGGCGCAGCTCGAGGCGCCCGGAGTCGATGCGGGAGATGTCGAGGAGTTCGGCGATGAGCCGGGTGACCCGGTCGGCGTCGGCGTCGACGGTCTCCAGCATGAGCTGTTTCTGCTCGTCGGTGAAGCGCTCCCACTTGGCGAGCAGGGTGGCGGTGAAGCCCTTGACGGAGGTGAGCGGGGAGCGCAGTTCGTGGGCGACGATGGCGATCAGTTCGGCATGGCTGCGTTCGGTGCGGCGGCGGGCCTCGGTGTCGCGCAGCGACACGACGACGCGGTGGACGGGTCCGGTGGGCCGGGTGCGGACGTAGCGCGCGGAGACGAGGACCTCCCGGCCGCCGGGCAGCAGCAGGTTGCGCTCGGGCTGGCCCACCCGGATGGAGAGGCCGCCGTAGGGGTCGGTGAGCTGCCACCATCGCCGGCCCTCCAGGTCCTCCAGCGGCAGGGCCGTGTCGAGCCGCCTGCCGAGGGCCCGCTCGGCGGGGACGGCGGTGATGCGGGCGGCGGCGGCGTTGAAGCAGATGACCCTGCCGTGCTCGTCGGCGACGACGAGGCCGTCGGGCAGCTGGTCGGGATCGATGCCGAGCTCGGCGGGGCCGGCGGACCGGGGCGCGGGCGGGCGCGCCGCCCGAGGTGCTCCCGGTGCGCTGCTCGTGCCGACGGTCATCCCCGTGTCCCACCTCTCCGTACTCCCTCGGGGTGCCCCGCTCTCATGCGGGGTCCCCGGTCCGGTCGGAGCCGGGGAGCCTGGGGTACGGCCGAGAGCTGGGGGAGGGTCCCCGGGCAGGTCACCTTACTAGCTCTCGGTGACGGAGCGGCACCCTCCGACGGCGCGCTGTGCACGCGCCGACGCGTAGAGACATACGGCGGCGGCGGTGGCGAGGTTCAGACTTTCGGCCTTTCCGTGGATCGGGACACGGACGACGGCGTCGCTGAGCGCCCGGGTCTCCTCGGGAAGTCCCCATGCCTCGTTGCCGAAGACCCAGGCGGTGGGCCCGCCCATGGTGCCTCGGTCGAGTTCGTCGTCGAGGTCGCGGCCGCCCGCGCCGTCCGCGGCGAGTACCCGTACTCCGGTGTCCCGCAGGGCGGCCACGGCGTGCTCGACGGGCACGCCGACGGCGACGGGCAGGTGGAACAGCGATCCGACGGAGGCGCGGACGGCCTTGGGGTTGTAGAGGTCCACGGAGGCGTCGGTCAGGACGACGGCCTCGGCACCGGCGGCGTCGGCGCACCGCAGGACGGTGCCGGCGTTGCCGGGGTCGCGGACGTGGGCGAGGACGGCGACGAGCCGGGGACGGGCGGCGAGGATCTCCTCGAAGGGGGTGTCGAGGAAGCGGCACACCCCGACGAGGCCCTGCGGGGTGACGGTGGTGGAGATGTCGGCGACGACCTGCTCGGCGGCGAGGTGGACGCGGGCGCCGGCGTCCCGGGCGGCGCCGATGATGTCGGCGTACCGCTCGGCGGCCTCCGGGGTGGCGAACAGCTCGACGAGCGTGGCTGCGCCGGCGCTCCCGTGCACGCCGGCGTCCCGGTGCCCGGCGGCCTCCCGTACGGCCTGTGGCCCCTCGGCGAGGAACAGCCGCTCCTTGCCCCGGAAGTTCCGCTTGGCCAGCCGCCGCGCGGCCAGCACGCGGGGCGAGCGGGAGGAGATCAGCTCAGGGGTGGCGGGGGGCATTCGGTTCACTTTCGCTCGCAGCTTCGGCGGCGGCTCCCGCGCGGGTGCCGCGCCGGCTTCCGGATCCGGACAGACTACGGACCCGCAGGCGGCGCCTGCGGGTCCGTTGGATCACGCCGGTCTCGAGGCCGGCGCGGCGTCACGCGGCCTTGGGCGCGTTCACGTCCGCCGGCAGCGCCTTCTGGGCGACCTCGACGAGCGCGGCGAAGGCGGTGGCGTCGTTGACGGCCAGCTCGGCCAGGATCTTGCGGTCGACCTCGACGTTCGCGGCCTTCAGACCCTGGATGAAGCGGTTGTACGTGATGCCGTTCGCGCGGGCAGCGGCGTTGATGCGCTGGATCCACAGCTGGCGGAAGTCACCCTTGCGCTTCTTGCGGTCGTTGTAGTTGTAGACCAGCGAGTGGGTGACCTGCTCCTTGGCCTTGCGGTACAGGCGCGAACGCTGACCGCGGTAGCCGGAGGCCTGCTCGAGGATCGCCCGGCGCTTCTTGTGGGCGTTGACTGCCCGCTTGACGCGTGCCACTTGTTAACTCCTTGTAGCGGGGCCGCGGTTGGTGGTCACGTGGCCCGAAATCGATTGGGTCCCGGTTCTGACGTGCTGACGGCGCCGGAGCGCCGGAACGTCACTTGCCGAGAAGCTTCTTGATCTTCTTGGCGTCGCCCGGGGCCATCTCGGCGTTGCCGGTGAGGCGACGCGTCACACGGGACGACTTGTGCTCGAGCAGGTGGCGCTTGCCGGCGCGCTCGCGGAGCACCTTGCCGGAGCCGGTGACCTTGAAGCGCTTGCTGGCACCGCTGTGCGACTTGTTCTTCGGCATGGCGCCGTTATCTCCTCGTCGGTGGCGCTCCGGTGCCCGGTCACGAAAACCGGGCACGGTGGAGCGTCGTACTTGTTTCGGTTGTGTCCCTGAGGGCCTGGACCCCCGAGGTCATGCGGTCACGCGTCGGCGGGAGCCTCGGCCTGGACCTCGGCCGGCGCCTCGGCGTCGTCCGACTGCTCGGCCTCCGCGGCGTTCTGCGAGCGGCCGGGGTGGGCCTTCGCGTCCGCCTTGCGGGCTTCCTGTGCCTGACGGGCCTCGGCCATCGCCTCGGTCTTCTTCTTGTGCGGACCGAGAACCATGATCATGTTCCGGCCGTCCTGCTTCGGGTTCGACTCGATGAACCCGAGGTCCTGGACGTCCTCCGCGAGCCGCTGCAGCAGTCGGTAGCCCAGCTCGGGCCGGGACTGCTCGCGACCACGGAACATGATCGTGATCTTGACCTTGTCGCCCTGCTTGAGGAACCGGACGACGTGACCCTTCTTGGTGTCGTAGTCGTGCGGGTCGATCTTCGGCCGGAGCTTCATCTCCTTGATGACCGTGTGCGCCTGGTTCTTGCGCGCCTCACGGGCCTTCATGGCCGACTCGTACTTGAACTTCCCGTAGTCCATGAGCTTGCACACGGGCGGGCGGGCGTTCGCCGCGACCTCGACCAGGTCCAGGTCGTACTCCTGCGCAAGCTCCAGTGCCTTGGCCAGCGGGACGATGCCCACCTGCTCGCCACTGGGACCGACAAGTCGCACCTCGGGAACGCGAATCCGGTCGTTGATGCGGGGCTCGGCGCTGATGGATCCTCCTAGATAGCACCACGCGACAGCCTGGCGGACAGCCGCGTAACGTCTGTGTTCGTTAGACCTGACCGCGCCGAAGCAACAAAAACGCCCCGGACGATCACGGGCGGGGCTCCTCGAACTACCGGAGCACCGCCGCGGTGACCGCGGGGCGCACTTTCGGGCGGATCGCCGTCGAGCGGGACCGCCTGACCGGTGACCTGCCGTCCGGGGGACGGTCAGGTGGGAGTTCGAAAGCCTCCACTTGTGGGCCGGGCACGCATGCTGTGGGCAGACGGGTCCGACCGGTCGTTACACAAGGTTAGCAGCTTCCGCGAGGGTACGCTAACCGCCTGCGCCGGGCCCTGGTCGGCGCACCTCCTGCTGTCAAGGGGACACGCGCCGGGCCCTATCGTGTGGGGCATGAGTGAGACCTCCCCCGCGGGCACCCCCGAAACCGCCGACACCCCCGACTTCGACACCATGGCCCGAGACATCGCCGAGGTCCCGGCCGTCGAGGTGATCGTGACGGTCGCCGTCAATCTGATGAGCGCCGCGGCCGTGAAGCTCGGTCTGACCGAGGAGGGCGACGAGCACAGGGACCTGGACGAGGCCCGCAAGCTGGTGCACGCGCTGGCCGGTCTGCTGGACGCGTCCGCGACCGAGATCAGCTCCTTCCACGCGGCACCGCTGCGCGACGGCCTGAAGTCGCTCCAGCTGGCGTTCCGCGAGGCCTCGCTCGTCAAGGACGAGCCGGGGCAGGGGCCGGGCGAGAAGTACACGGGCGCGGTCTACGGCTGAGCGCGGCGGGGCACGGGTCACCCGCGGACGTAGAAGGGCTCGCCCGGTGGCGTCGCTCCGGCCGGCAGTACCGCCAGGTCGAGGCCGCGCACCAGGCGGGCCCTCAGTGTTTCGTCGGCGGCGAGCCGCTGTGCCACGGCGCGGGCGGTCTCGGCGACGGGGGCGGCGGGGTCGAGGACCAGGGCGAGGGTGCCGTCGGCCTGTCCCGGTCCGAGGTGGGCGCGCAGGACGGCGGGTTCCGCGGCGACGACCGCGCGCAGGGCGCCGGTGACCGCGGGGTCGGCCAGCGGGTCGGCGGTCGTACGTCCTTCGGCGAGCGCGAGCAGCAGCGGGCCGGTCAGTTCGAAGGGCACGGGCCCGGCCAGGTCGAGGACGACCGTGTCCGCCTTCTCGTGCGCGGCCGCCTGCAGGGCCTGGTGCAGTGGTACGGCGACCGGGCGGGCCCGGGGGTCCCAGCGGGCGAGCGAGTCGGTGGAGGTGAAGGCGGGCAGCGCGGTGCGGCCGCCGGCCTTCAGTGTGGGGACGGCCATGTCGCTGGTCTTCTCGCGGCGCAGCCCTCGTTCGTCCTCCTCGGTCTCGCCGAGGACGGCCACCACGGGGACCAGCAGCCGGGTGCCCCTGAGCGCGTCGAGGACCGGCGCGACGGCGTTGCCGTCCTCGGCCCAGGCGGCGAGCGCCGCGCTCAGCCGGGGGTCCGCGGAGCCGTCGTCGTCACGGTAGCCGGGGTCGGGAATGTTCTTGTTCGCCACGGTCGTCGACCCTATCGGCCCGGGGTGGCAGGCTCGCACGCGGGCGGACGCGGAGAGCGGGAGGTGCCGGTGGGGTCCGACGGGCGGGGTGCGTGGCCGGCGGCGATGGCGGCGGTGGCCGTGCCGGACGGGGCCGAGGTGTCGGTGGGGGTGCTGGACCCGGTCTCCGGGGCGGGTTTCCGTCACGGAGGCCGGGCGTTCGTCACGGCGAGCGTGGTGAAGGTCGGCATCCTGGCGGCGCTGCTGCTGAAGGCGCAGGACGCGGGACGGGCGCTCAGCGGGGAGGAGCGCTCGTACGCGGCGGCGATGATCGAGCGCAGCGACAACGACGCGGCGTCGGCGCTGTGGCGCTCGATCGGGCGGGCGGGCGGCCTCGACGCCGCGCACACCCGCCTCGGCCTGACCGGCACCGGGGGCGGCGACGGCCCCCGCTGGGGGTTGACCCGGACCACGGCCGCCGATCAGCTCCTGCTGCTCCGCCAGGTGTTCGGGAACCCGGCGGACTCGGCACTGACCGCGGCCTCGCGGGCGTACGTACGGGGGCTGATGGAGCGGGTCGTCCCGGAGCAGGCGTGGGGGGTGCCGGTGGTGGCGGACGCGCTGCCGGCGGGCGGCGCGGCGTGGGCGGTGAAGAACGGCTGGGTACCGCGCGACGCGACCGGGCTGTGGGCCGTGAACAGCGTCGGCCGCGTCACGGTCGGGGGCCGGGAGCTCCTGGTGGCCGCGCTGTCCGACGGCAACCCGACGATGGCCCGGGGCGTCTCTCTGGTGGAGGCGGCGGCACGGGCGGCGGTGTCGGCGGTGCGGCCGCACTCACCCGGCCCCGTTCGCCCCGGCCGCGGGGATGCCGCCGGCCGCCCCCGCCCCGGTCCGCCGGACGGAGGGCGGCCCTAGGCGTCCTGGTGGCCCGGCCGGCGGCCGCGCCACAGGACGACCGTGGCCACCAGGAGGACGCCGCCCGCGCCGCCCGCGAGGGGAGCGGCCCAGTCGGCGGTGCCGGTGTCGGACCCGGCGGTGTCCGGGCCGGGGCCGAAGTACTGCTCGCCGTAGGCCGCCGGCTCCGGGCTCTCGGGCCTCAGGCGGGCCGCGGCCTCGATGGCGGCGGCCGGGTCGACGAAGCCGAAGCCGCGGGAGTCGTCGCGGCCGTCGGCGGGGGCGTTGCGGGCGGTGTCCTCGAGGAGCCTCTTGAGCTGGGCCGGGGTCAGCCCGGGGTGGGCCGCCCTGACCAGGGCGACGGCACCGGAGACGAACGCGGCGGCGGCGCTGGTGCCCCAGCCCTCGTAGTACTTGCGGTCGGGGTCGGCGATGATCACGTCGACGCCCGGGGCGCTGACCGTGGCGTACCAGCGCCGGGTGGAGAAGGGGGCACGGGTGCCGTAGCGGTCGACGGCGGTGACGGCGACGACGCCCGGGTAGGCGGCCGGGTAGGAGACACGGTCGCCCTTCTCTCCGCCGTTCCCGGCGGAGGCGACGACGGCCACGCCCTTGCGGAGGGCGTACTGGATGGCCTCGTCCTCTCCGGACTCGGGGTGTGCGGAGGCGGAGTCGTCGCCGAGGGAGAGGTTGATGACGTCGGCACCGTGGTCGGCGGCCCAGCGGATGCCTTCGGCGAGGGCGTTGCCGCGGGTGCTGCGGGCCTTGGCACGGGAGGGGTCGCCGTCCTCCAGGATCACCCGCACGGGGAGGATCCTCGCCTCGGGCGCGATGCCCAGGACGCCTTCGCCGTTCCCGGCGCCGTGTCCGTGACCGGCGATGATGCCGGCCATGGCGGTGCCGTGCCGGGCCCAGGCGCGGTCGCCGGCCTCGGCTCCGAAGCCGACCAGGTCCTTGCCGGCCAGGACGTTGCCGGCGAGGTCGGGGTGCTCGGCGTCGACCCCGGTGTCCAGGACGGCGACGGTGACACCCGCGCCCCGCGTGGTGCGCCAGGCCTCGTCGGTGTGCAGGGCGTCCAGGCCCCACTGCTGGTCGCGGATGCTGTCGGCGTACGCGGCGGTGGCGGGGAGCAGGGCGAGGCCGGCGGCCAGCAGGACGCTCAGGACCGCGGCTCGGGCGGTCGCGGGCCTCATGAAGGCTGCTCCGTGGCCGTACCGACGTTCTTGCGCAGACCGCGTTCGACCCGGTCGGCGAGGCCCCGCGCCTCGTGGCCGAGGCCTGCCTGGGCGGGGGCGGTGGTGGTGCCGGACTCCATGGCGTCCTCGGCGGGCAGGGGGGTGTCGACGCCGCGGCCGTCGGCCCAGCCGGACACGGCGTAGACGACGACGGGGGCGTCGGTGAGGACGGAGATCGCCCACGCGGCACGCTGTCCGGCGCCGAAGTCCGCGGCCGCGGTCCCCTTCGCCGCGTACGGGCGGGGCATCAGATCGCTGCGGCGGTCCAGGCGTTCCTTGTCGAACCGGCCGGCGAGGGAGGCCATGGCGGCGGCGTCGGCCTCGGTGAACAGCAGGCCGACGGTGGTGACATGGCTCTGGGTGGCGTCGGTGTAGGTGGCGCGCAACAGTCGTTCGCAGCCGGCGGGGGCGAGCAGCTTGCGCAGCAGCGGGTCGAAGGCGCCCTCGCAGCCGCTGTCCGGGGCCACCGCTATCCGGGTCCAGGTCCGGTCGGCGTCACCGGGGCCGGCGCCCTTGCCCTGAAGGGTGGGCGGGAACAGTTCGTCGACCGGAACGTTGTGCCACATGCTGCCGGCGGCGGCGAAGCCGCTGCTCTCCCCCGCCTCGCCGGAGTCCCCGGCGAGCCAGCTCCCGGCGACAGCACCGCCGATCAGGCCCACGCCGAGGACGAGACAGACCGCGGCGGCCACGACCTGGGAGCGCAACCGCCGCCCGAGCGGGTACGGCCGGGCGTTCTCGTCGTACCCCTCGGGCTGCGCGAACGTCACGACCGGCCGGCCGGAGCCGGAGGCACCGGCTTCCGTGGAAGCGCTCCAGGAGAACGCGGGGTCGGGGGTGCCCCGGCCGTAGTGCGCGGCGGTGTCCCGCCCGGAGCGGTACGGCTCCTCGGCACCCGGACGCGGAACCGGAGCCCACGCGCCGTCCCGCTTTGGACGGAGCGGGGGCGCGGCCGGCCGGGACGGCGGGACCGGGGGCGGCACGGCCGGGGGCGGGGGCGCGGCGGGCCGAGCCGGTGCGGATGCCCGGACGGGGACCGGGCGCAGGCGGGTCGTCGTCTCCGCCGGGGTCTCGGGGCGTGCCTCGGTACGGCGGGCGTCCGCGCGGCCCGCGGCGGGGCGCTGCCGGGTGGGCGGCTGCTGCCGGCCCGGGCGGTCGGGGCCGCGGGTGGGCTGCACCGGCACGGTGGCCGAGCCGTTCGGCGAGGCGGCCGGGGACGGTGCCCCGCGGTCCACGGCCGGCGGGGTGTCCGGAAAACGGGCGGACACCCTCGGCGGGGGCGGTGCCGCGCCGTCCGTACCACTGCCCGTGCCCGCCGGTTCGTCCCGGCCGCTTCGGCCACCGGCGCCGAACCCCGGGAAGGGGGGCCGGGACGGTGAAGACGCCGGGGAGGAGGGGGCGGGAGCGGGCGCGCCCCCTGCGCCGCCCTCCGCTCCGCCGGTGTCGGCGGACGGCGCCGCGGCCGGCCGGCGCACGTCGAACGCGCCGGTCCCGCCGGAGGTCCGCCCCTTGGGCTGCACCGGCGCGGCGCCGTCGGTGCCGTTCGCCGCTCCCCCGGAGGGCGTCGCGCCGGATGTCCCGCGCGGCCCGGTGCCGGCGTCCGGCTGCCGCCGGCCCGGCCCGCGGGTGTCGTCGGCCGGCGGGCGGGGCGGGGGCGTGGACGGTGGCGGAGGGGGCGTGGGGCGGGGAGGGTGGGAGGCGCGCTGCGCTTCCGTGCTCATGCACCCCCCGTTTCCTCGTGCCCGGACCGTTTCCTCGCCGCGGGCCGGTGTCTGCCGCCGGACCCGGTACGAAGCCGTCCCGGGCACAGATACCCGCACGGGAGGAGCATCATCCCGGCACGGGTCCTTGCCCGGCGTGGGCCGCCGGACGTGCGCGTCACTCTACGGCGTGACACCGGCCGGACGGGAACCAGTCCGCAGGCCCGCGGCATCTGCCCGGAACATCCCCCTACCCCTGTGGCAAACCCGTCTGGCAGGCTGCGTCCATGACTGTGCGCGCCTCCGACCGGGCCCGTTACGACCGGGCCACCGCCCACCTCGACGCCCCGCTCGCGATCGTCGATCTGGACGCCTTCGACGCCAACGCGGACGATCTGCTCCGGCGGGCCGGCGGGAAGCCGGTGCGGGTGGCCGGCAAGTCCGTGCGCTGCCGCGCCCTGCTCGAACGGGTGCTCGCCCGGGACGGCTTCGCGGGCATCATGTCGTTCACCCTCGCCGAGTCCCTGTGGCTGGCCCGCTCCGGTTTCGACGACATCCTGCTCGCCTACCCCTCCGCCGACCGCTCTGGTTACGCCGAGCTGGCCGCCGATCCCAAACTGGCCGCCGCCGTCACCGTCATGGTCGACGACCTGGCACAACTGGACCTGATCGACGCGGCGCGCGCCGGGGGCGGGGAGGTGGTGCGGGTCTGCCTGGAGCTGGACACCTCGCTGAGGTTGCTCGGCGGACGGGTGCGGGTCGGTGCCCGGCGTTCCCCGCTCCACTCCCCCGCGCAGGTCGCCGAGCTGGCCCGCGCGGTGGTCCGGCGCCCCGGGTTCGAGGTGGTGGGGATCATGGCGTACGAGGGGCATGTCGCGGGGGTCGGGGATGCGGTGGCCGGGCAGCCGCTGCGGTCCCGGGCCGTACGGCTGATGCAGGCCACCGCCCGCCGGGAGCTCGCCGCGAGGCGAGCGGCGGTGGTGCGGGCGGTACGGGAGGTCGTGCCGGGTCTGGAGTTCGTCAACGGCGGTGGCACGGGCAGCGTGCAGTACACCGCCGAGGAGGACGCGGTCACCGAGATCGCGGCGGGTTCGGGACTGTACGTACCACGGCTGTTCGACAACTACACGTCCTTCACCGGGCGTCCGGCGGCTCTCTTCGCCCTGCCCGTCGTACGGCGCCCGGGTGTGGGCGTGGTGACGGTGCTCGGCGGCGGTTATCCGGCGTCCGGCGCGGCCGGCACCGACCGGCTGCCGGTGCCGTATCTGCCCGGGGGGCTGCGCTACGACCCGCAGGAGGGGCCCGGCGAGGTCCAGACACCGCTGCTGGGCCCACCGGCCGACGACCTGCTGATCGGCGACAAGGTGTGGTTCCGGCACGCCAAGGCGGGCGAGCTGTGCGAGCGGTTCGACGCGCTGCGGCTGGTCGAGGGCGACGCGGTGACGGACACCGTACCGACGTACCGCGGCGAGGGCATGACGTTCCTTTAGGGGTCTTTCCCTGGGGGCGTCCGATCGGGTCGCGTGGTCCGGTCCCGTGCCTCGCAAGGCACCGGAGAGCCCCAGTGGCGGAGTTGCCGGCGCTCTTTGGCAACGCGGCGAGGCGCAGCGCCGGGCCGGGCCCGGCCCGGTTCGAGGGGGCCGGTGTGCCGCCGCGGGCCAGGGGGCGGGCTCAGGAGGCGGGGCCGACGCTGTTGCCCACACCGCCGCCAGGGCCCGCGTCGCCGGCCGCGCGGATGCCCTTGGTGATGCGGTCCATGTCGGCCAGGGGCGGTGCGTCGTCGCCTGCTTCGAACACGTAGCGGACGGCGACCGGCGCCCCGGTGCCGACGGTGGAGGGGAAGACCAGCGACTGCACGTACCCGCCGGGGCCCCTGCCGGTCGTCACCTGCCAGCGGACGTAGTACCCGGCGCGGCCCGCCACCGCGACCGGGCCGGACTTCAGGACCGTGTGGGACTCGATGCCGCCGTAGGGGCTCTGGTCGAGTGCGTCCTCCTCGAAGGCGTCCTCGGCCGCGTCGGAGACGTCCTCCTCGGCGAGCAGTTCGGGGGAGGTCTCGTCGGTCCCGGTCATCGTGCGGGAGATGACGAGGCCGTGGCGACAGGCGCTGCCCTCGCCGGGGCAGTCGTGGGTACCGGGAGTGGTCATGACGACGTCGTCCCGGCTGACGTTCTCCGGCCGGACCCAGCCGTCGAGGAGCGGGAAGGTGACGCCGTTGAGCTGGTCCTCGACGGTGTTCGGGTCGTCGGCGGAGGGCTCGGACGCGGAGGCGGAGACGGACGGTGCTGGGCCGTCGCCGTCCGGTGAGGGGGCGGACGGCGCGGTGGACGGGCCGGTCCTGGTCTCCGGGTCTCCGTCGTCGCCGCCCAGCAGCACCGCGCCGGTGACGACCGCGGCGACGAGCACGGCGGCCGCCGTGGCGAGGGCGATCGCCCGGGTACGGCCGCCGGTGCCACCGGGGGGCGTCGGCACCGGCCCGCCGGGGGCCTCCGGGGTGCGCCGGTGCTCGCTCCAGGCCGTGCCGTCCCACCAGCGTTCCAGGTGCGGGGCGTGCGGGTCGGGGTACCAGCCGGGTGCGGGCGTCATGCTCATCCGAGCACTCTAGGGCGAGGACCGTCGAAGCCCGTCGTCGTCCTCGCGACCGGTCCGCGCCCGGGACGGGCCGCCGTCCCGGGTGCGGACGGCGACGGCGGGGGGCGGCGGTGCCCCGGCGGCTACGCCTCCGTGTCGAACGCCACGAAGCGCAGTTCCGAGGTGTACCGGCGTCCCTCGTCGTCGCGGAGCCAGGTCTGCTCCGGTGAGGGCAGCATCTCCGTGAACGTGACCGTGCCCCGCGGGTCCCGGCGGGCCAGCCGGCGCAGCGCCTTGGCGAGGATCGTGACGTACACGGGACTGTCGAAGTCGACGTAGAACGGCCGGGACTCGGTCGGGGAGACGACGAAGACGTAGCGGGGCAGGCCGAGTCGTGCGCGCCAGTGCCGGGCGCGGACGAAGCGCCGGGCCTCGTCCTTGTCGTCGGCGAACCCCGCCTCCGACGCGGGCAGCCGCCACGTCTCCCGGGCCACCACCAGCCGGTCGACGGTGACGCGCGGTGTGTGGCCCTTCGGCGGCAGGAGTTGGAAGAGGTCCATCGACAGGGTGGTCAGGACGTGCGAGAAGACGTCCGTCACCGGAAACCGCGCACCGTCCGGGAGCCGGACGACCAGGTCGCCGTCACGCTCCTCGACGACGGCGTCGGCGCTGAGCACGGCCCGGGGGCGGGCGGGGTCCGCGGTGAAGTCGGTCAGGGCGACCTGGTAGTCCTGGGGCCGGATCAGCGTGTTCCGGACCCGGGCGGACAGGCGCGCGCGGTGCTCCTTGGGGATCAGCGGCAGCAGGCGCGGCCCGGGGTGGTCCCGGTCGGTCAGACGGAGCAGTTCGCCGGCGTCCGGGTGCTGGTGGGTGAAGAGGGAGGCGCCCAGCGTGTTGGCGGCCAGGTGGAGTTCGCCGAGGACGAGGGTGAAGTCGCCGCGGGCCACCGCCTCGGTGCCGTCGGCGGCGATCATGATGTCCGGGCTCAGGTAGCGGGCCGCCGTCCAGCCGCCGGAACCGGCGAACTCCTCGCGCACCGCCGCCTCGATGTCCGCGGAGCGGACGGTCACGCGGCGGGCGTCCGGGGGGATCGCGAGGATCCGCCGCCAGGTGGCGGCGAACTCCTCCTGGAGTTCGCCGGCGGTGGCGCGCGCGGTGCCGTGCAGCACCGGGAGGCACGCGAACCAGAGGGCGGCCAGGTCTACCGGTCCCTCGGCGGCGAGGCGTTCGTACACCGCGCGCGTCCCGGTCCGTACGACGGCGGCAAGCCGTGAGGTGAGCCACCCGGCGCTGTCCATGAGCAGCCGCAGCGGGCGCAGCGCCTCCAGCACCTCGGGGCCGAGGCGGGCCGTCGCGGACCGGCGGGAGTCGTGGTACACGAGTGCCCGGCACGGCGCGGTCGACGCGGACTTCTCCCGTACGGCGGCGGTGTCGGTCAGTTCGGTGAAGTCCCGCTCCAGGCCGGTCAGCGCGCCGACCAGCGCGTCCACGTCATGGGCGGCCGCCACCGCCGCGCGGCCCTCCTCCAGCCGGTCGAGCGCGGCGAGCCCCCGTCGGCGCGGTTCCGGCGCGCCGACGGTCTCCAGCCAGGCCCGCAGGTCCCGGTCGGGGTGGGTGCCCGCGGGTACGTCCAGGCGCCATACCACCCAGCGGCGGGCGACCAGGTCGGCGAGGACGGCGGGCACGTCGTGGTCCGGAAGCGCGGCGGCGATCGCCCGCGCCGGGCGGACGCCGTCGCAGAGGCCGAGGACGGCCGCGGTCCGGGCGGGGACCGTCACCGGACTCCGGCCGGGCACGCGGACCCGGCAGCCGTCCACCGTCACGAAGGGCACCCGGCGAGGGGCGATCCACTCCCGCAGGCCGGGATCGGCGTCCAGGGTCCTGGCCAGCGCGTCGACGCCCCAGCTCGCCCAGTAGACGGTGGACTCGGCGACGATGCCGGAACCGGTGTCGACGGCGGCGCCGGACACCGCGGCGTCCCAGCGGCCCCAGCCGACGGGGCCGAAGAAGCCGATGGTGTCGTTCTTCACGCAGAACCGCTGCCAGTAGTGGGCGACCAGTTCCTCGCGCTGGCGGGGCATGCTGCTGCGGCTGTCCACGCCCGGCGTCCAGCGCAGGAACGGGGCGATACCGGAGGTGAGGACCGGGCGGTTCTGCCAGGCCACCGCCTCCCGGAAGGACGGCGTGCGGGCGATGTCCTGGAGGGTGTGCGCGGTCTCCACGGCGGCGTCGGCGAACAGGCGGGCGAAATCCGTCCAGCGCGCGCCGTCGAGGGGGGCCTCCGGGGCGAACTTGTCGGCGGCCTCGGCCAGTCCGGGCGGGGCCAGCCGCAGCACCCCGTCGGCGGGGAAGCCGGGGCCGCGCAGCGCGAACTGCTCCCACAGACGCCAGCGGCCGAGGGACGGTACGCGGTCTTCGGTCATGGCAGGGCTCTCCTTGGCGAGCGCGGGGGACGGGCGGAGGGGCACGGCGCGGGCGGGTCGGGGCGGGACGAGGCGCGCGAGGGCGCGGCGGCGGGGCGGGAAGGGGTGCGGGCCGGCGCGGGGCGGGGCGGGGGCCGGTGCGCGGCGCGCGCCGGCCCCCGGCCCTCGTGCGGTCGCGTCGGGGCCGGGGACCGGTGGGGCGCACGGTGGAGGGGGCAGCGGGTGCCGTGGAGGTCAGGGGCGGCCGTAGTCGGCGTCGACGACCTCGGCCAGGTCCCGCGGTGTGGGGTAGGCGAAGACCAGGGACACCGGCACCTCCGCGCCGAGGACCTCCTCGAGCCGGCCGGTGATCTGGAAGGCGGTGAGCGAGTCGCCGCCCGCTTCGTAGAAGTCGGTGTCCGCGGTCAGGTCGGGCAGGCCGAGCACGTCGCGGAAGATCCCGACGAGCAGGTCGGCGGTGCGGGTGGCGGTCGCGGTGTTCTCGGTCATGACGTGTGCTCCTCGATGGTGGTGGCGGTGGGTGCTTCCACGGCTCTTTCCGTGGGTGTCGCGGTGCGTGGGCGGAGAAGGGCGTGCAGGCGGGCGGGGGTGTTGCCGCCGGAGACGACCACCACGGCCCGTTCGCGGCGGCCGGCGCGC
>NZ_JAPJDM010000037.1:0-47661 GCF_026242095.1 Streptomyces sp. NEAU-W12 | reverse complement strand
CCCGCCACCGTCGCCACACTTCACGCTTTTGCTCGTCCGACAGCCCCGGACGCCCGATTCTCGCCACCCAGCAACACCTCCAGCAGCAGTTCTACCTGGGATGTTGCACCGACCCATTGACCTCACCGCGTCTTTCTTCGCGGCCGAGCTCGACCGGCCACACACTCGCTCGTAGCCTTCATCGACGAGCACCGGAACCGCTTCGGCGGTGTCGAGCCGATCTGCCGGGTCCTCACCGACCACGACTGCAAGATCGCCCCCTCCACCTATTACGCCCACCGCAAGCGACTCCAGGCCCCGCCCGCCCGCACCGTCCGCGACGCCGAGCTGAAGCCGCTCATCCAGCAGATCTTCGAGGTCAACTACCGTGTCTACGGGGCCAGGAAGGTCTGGCGCGAGCTGCACCGCCAAGGCCACATCGTGGCCCGGTGCACGGTCGAACGCCTCATGCGCGAACTCGGCGTCACCGGTGCCGTCCGCGGAAAGAAGATCATCACCACAATCCCGGACAGTTCCGTCGAGCGGGCACCGGACCTCCTGGACCGCAACTTCGTCGCGCCGGCCCCCAACCGCTGCTGGGTCGCCGACTTCACCCACATCAGTACCTGGTCGGGAGTGGTCTACGTCGCCTTCGTCGTGGACACCTTCTCCCGCCGGATCGTCGGCTGGTCCGCCGCCCTGTCGAAGGAGACCAGGCTCGTACTGGACGCCCTGGACATGGCCCTGTGGCAACGCGACCGAGACGAACACCCGCACCAAGCAGGTGAGTTGATACATCACTCCGATGCCGGGTCGCAATACACGAGTTTCCGGCTCGCCGAGCACCTGGACGCCGCCGGCATCGCGGCCTCGATCGGCTCCGTCGGCGACGCCTACGACAACGCCCTCATGGAGTCCACGATCGGCCTGTTCAAGACCGAGCTGATCAAGCCCGGACGGCCCTGGCGAACGCTTTCCCAGGTCGAACTCGCCACCGCCGAGTGGATCGACTGGTACTGCCACCGTCGGCTCCACGGTGAAATCGGGCACATCCCACCCGTCGAATACGAGACCAACTACTACCACGCAACCCCGAAACCCCAGGTCACAACCACAATCTGAAGTCTCTACCGAACCCGGAGCGGTTCAGCTTGTCGGGTGGCTGGCAACCGAAGGTGGAGGCGTGGGTGGGGTTTTGCTGCTTCAGCTGCGCAGGGGCCTATGGGGCCGGGGTGTAGGTGACGGCGGTGTCGCCGCAGCCGCCCGCGAGTTCGGTGAGCCGGTCGTTTTCGCTCTGGTCGGTGGTGAGGTTCCAGCGGAGTTTGGTGGCGGTCCACTCGGAGACGTACCGGCACAGGGCGCTCGTGGCGGGTGGGAGCCATTGGGCCGGGTCCTGGTCGCTCTTGGAGCGGTTGGAGCGTGCAGTGACGGCGACGAGGCTGGAGTCCTGGCCGAGGTCGTTGGCGTAGGCCTCGCGCCGTTCGGCTGTCCAGGCGGAGGCGCCGGAGTCCCAGGCTTCGGCGAGGGGGACCATGTGGTCGATGTCCAGGCCGGACGCCGTGGTGACGGTGGTCTCGTCGTAGTACGAGAACCAGCTGCCACCGGTCAGTGCGCAGCGGGCGCCGACGGCGGGGGCGGTGACGGCTTCGGCGAGGAGGACCTCGGCGCGGGTGTTGCAGCCGTCAGTGGGGTTCACGCCGGTGTTCCAGTGCCGGAAGGCATCACGGTTGTAGCCGTCGCGGGCCTCGACAGCCAGTGGCAGGGCGGCGATCGCATCGGTGAGTGGCAGCACGGTCGGCTCGGCCGCGGCGGCGTGGGCCGAACCGGAGGCGGCGAGCGAGGTGAGGGCGAGGGAGAGCGCGGCCAGACCGCGCGCGAGCTTGATGATCACGGGCCCTGTGATAGCGCCCGCCCCATGCTGTCAGGCCGGTTCGGCGGCTACGTCAGCCGCAGGAGTGAAGGCATTCACCCGAGCACCGCGCTCCACCCCGCCGGCTCTCCTCGCACCAAGTCGGCCCGACGGCCTCGTCGGGAGGTGGCCGACGTGAAGGCGGCAGCGGTCTCGGCAACAGGCACTTCTACGCCGCGCCCGCAGCCGCCGACTCTGCTGCTGGTGGGGTGCCGGGAGGACGAAGCCTCCGGGACCCGATGGGGTTTCCAAGGCGTCAGAGCATAAGCAGTAGCCGTGTGTTCGGTACGAGCTTCCGGTTCACGCTGGTGCTCTGCACGAAGATCGTGAAGTCGTCGTTGTGGTCCGGTTTGATGCGAACTTCCACGTCCGGCAGCCCGAGCAGGGCTCGGGCCTCAGGCCCCGTGTACACCCGGTCCGTCTTCTTCTCCAGCACCGAAATCTGCTTCTGCGCCTGAATCTTCTCCGACTTGCTCAGCTGGTAGAACGCACCACCGGTACGGTAGGTGTGCCCGCATTCGATGACCCAGTCCCGGATCGCCGCGTCACGAGCCACCGAGATCAGCTGGTACTTCGACGGATCCACCGGGGCGAGGCCGACCGCCTTGATGGTGTCCTTGTTGACCGCCTCCGCACCCGTGGAGAACACGGCCCGCGATCCCCGGATGCCCTGAGTGCGGCCCACCATGAACTTCTCGGTGGCTTCCTGGATGACCTGCCCGGCCTCCTGCAGGCCCTGTGTGCTCGTGGCGTCCCAGATGGCGATGTTGTCCTTCGGGAACCCGTACTGCATGGCCTCACGCTTGCCCATCTGGTCCGGCACAAGGACAGCCAGCGTCCAGTTGTCCTGCTGTGTTTCGATCATCTCGGCCACGGCCTCAACCAGTTCACGCGGGTCCTTGGTAGGGGCATCCGGGCAGCGATGACTTGCATTCTCCTGCCCGTCGGTGAGTACGAACGTCAGGAAGCTGTGGTCTCCGTACAGTTGAGCTGTCTGCGCCAGCTCCCGCTGCGATTTGAGCGTGGCCGCCAGCAGCGCCGTCATTCCACCAACCCGGTACAGCTGCTTCAGCGACGGCATCCGCAGCACGTCCTTGTCGTAGATGACGCACTCCACCTTGTCGGCGAAGACGTACACCGTGACGCGGGTTTCCTGGTCCAGTTCCTGCGATCGGCGGGCCAGATAGGCAATCTGCTGGTCGGCGACCTCGACGACCTTGTGGCTCAGGCGGGACATGGACGAACTTGCATCCAGCACAAGAGCAACGTGATTGATGTAGTTCTGGTTTCCGGACATGACAGCTCCCCCTCTTTCCGACTCGATGCTCCTACCGTCTCACCCACCACTGACAATCGATCTTGGCTCCCGGGCTGGATGAAGAGCCCGTCGGCCAGGGGCGCAGCCGGGACGCGGTACGAGACCCCGGGCACTGTCACAGCCCGGACGGATGGTAAGACGCTCGGTGCAATCCCCGATCATGGAGGATGGCGCTGTCACGTTGGCCGACCGGGTGGGATGTTCTTCGGGTTGATCATGCTGGGAGGGGTCGTCCGTGGAGGGCACGTCGCCGTCGTACAGGGGGGCACCGGTACCCGGCCGAGGTGATCTCCCAGTGCGTGTGGCTGTACCACCGATTTCCGCTCAGCTTCCGTGAGGTCGAGGAGTTCGTGCTCCAGCGCGGCGTCATCGTCTCCTACGAGACCATCCGCCGCTGGTGCGCCAAGTTCGGCCAGGCCTACGCGAACGGACTACGCCGTCACTGGCCCCGGACCGGCGACAAGTGGCACCTGGACGAGGTCTTCATCAAGATCGACGGTGGACTGAAGTACTTGTGCCGAGCCGTCGACCAGGACGGCAACGTGCTCGACATCCTCGTGCAGAGCCGACGGGACAAGGCCGTCGCCAGGCGCTTCTTCCAGAAGACGCGCGAGGTGCCGCGGGCGGTCGTCACGGACAAGCTCCGCCCCCACGGAGCGGCCCACCGCGAGGTCATGCCCTCCGTCGAGCACCGCCAGTCGAAGTACCTCAACAACCAGGCGGAGAACAGCCAGCAGCCCACCAGGCAACGCGAACGGGCTATGAAGGGCTTCCGCAGCGTGGGCGGAGCCCAGCGGTCCCTGTCCGCGTTCAGCGGCATCTCACCCCACTGCCGACCCCACCGCCACCTGCTCACCGCCCCCGACCACCGAGCCGAAATGGCCATCCGCTTCGCCATCTGGGACCACGTCACCGGAGTCGCCGGCACAGCCGCAACGACCTGACCCAGACTGACACTCGAGCCGACCACGCCCCGGCACGCCATCAGGCCCACGCACATCCAACAACGTGACAACGCCCAGCGAAGACGTTCAGATCGACGGAACACCCCCGCGTCGGCGGGGAGGACGATCGCTCCCCTTACGGTCCGTGACCGAGGAGTGGAACACCCCCGCGTCGGCGGGGAGGACGGCATGTACGCCACCCGCGGCGGGATCATCCGCGGAACACCCCCGCGTCGGCGGGGAGGACACAGACGTCGTCTTCACCCCGGGCGTGACCCGCTGGAACACCCCCGCGTCGGCGGGGAGGACCGAAGGAAGCCCCGCCGGTGGATCCGGCGGGGCGGAACACCCCCGCGTCGGCGGGGAGGACGGGTCGCCGTCGACCTCGGCGACCCCCAGCAGCGGAACACCCCCGCGTCGGCGGGGAGGACGCGGTGCTCTCGGAGAACGTGCAGCGAGCCAACGGAACACCCCCGCGTCGGCGGGGAGGACGCGGTGCTCTCGGAGAACGTGCAGCGAGCCAACGGAACACCCCCGCGTCGGCGGGGAGGACAAGGAGTTGGCGGGCAACCTGGACCGGTAGGCCGGAACACCCCCGCGTCGGCGGGGAGGACGTCGACCTCCCCGGCATCGGCACCGTCGAGATCGGAACACCCCCGCGTCGGCGGGGAGGACGGCCGCTCGCCGCCTCAGTCGGCGGGGATTTCCGGAACACCCCCGCGTCGGCGGGGAGGACGCAGTGGCGTTGGATGTACGCGAACAAGAAATCGGAACACCCCCGCGTCGGCGGGGAGGACCGGTCGACGCGGGCGCCGAGATCCGCGTGATCCGGAACACCCCCGCGTCGGCGGGGAGGACGAGGGCTGCCGCTTGGATCTGCGGGATCAGCGCGGAACACCCCCGCGTCGGCGGGGAGGACGGCGAGAAGTGGGACCCGACCGTGCGCGAGTACGGAACACCCCCGCGTCGGCGGGGAGGACTGATGCAGACCGACCACGCCCGCTACCTCGAACGGAACACCCCCGCGTCGGCGGGGAGGACCCTTCCTGACCTGCGCCTTAAGAGGGGGATTGCATTTCCTTTACCTTTGGTGCGGCGGTCATGCGGATCAGGGTAAGGCCGTCGAAGTCGATGGGGACCCGGCGGCGGGTTCCTGCAGTGCGGATGGCGTAGCCCTGTTCCGTGGTGGCGGGGTGGACAAGAACGGCGGCGCCGTTGCCCACGACTTCGGTGACGGCGTGCCAGAGTTCATCACGGACGCGGGCCGAGACGCTGCCGACGAAGATGCCGGGCACTACTTCGCTGGTCCATCGGCTGAGGGCGCCGCGCAGGTGGTCGGGGACCGCGGTGGTGGCGATGACGACCATGGAGGGCATCAGCCGCCTCCTTCGGCGTAGTTGACGCCTGCCGGGAGGACTCCGGCTTTGGGGTCCCAGAGGTGGACCATCCGCACGTCACGCCGTTCGGAGCGTTCCTCGTCAATGTCATCGTCGGCTGTGGTCGTGTGGGTGTGGGGCGGGGTCAGCAGGGACTGGACGTCCTGGACGATGCGGGGCAGGAGGCGCAGGAGTCGGAGGTCTTCGCGGAAGCGGCGGCGGGCTTCCTGTTCGGGGTTGTCGGAGCTGTGGAGGGCGAAGGCGAGGGGGAGGGTGATGTCGGCTTTGTAGAGGTCGGCGATGTCGTAGACGAAGGCGTGCTGGGTGCCGGCGTGGACGTAGCCGAGGGCCGGGGAGAGTCCGAGGGCGAGCAGAGCGGCGTGGACGACGCCGTACAGGCAGGTGTTGGCGGCGGACAGGGCCAGGTTGACGGGGTCCTGGGTGTCCCATTGGTCGGGCCGGTAGTTGCGGCGGAAGCGTCCGATGCCGTGCTGCTGCGCGAGGATCTTGTAGAACGCCTTCATACGCTGGCCTTCCATACCGCGGAGCTGGTCCAGGGTGACGGATTCCGGTACGTCGGCGTCCTTGAAGCGCATCCGGTACATGCGAACGGCGACCTCGAGGCGCCGCGTCGGGTCGGCCCACGTCGCGACCTGTTGTTCGAGCCAGTGGGTGGTGAGGGAGTCCGGGAGGATGCCCGCGTAGGCACGGACGCCGCCGGCTCCGACGCAGACGACGCTGGTGCCGTGCCGGGCGAGGGTGGTCAGGGCCGGGGTGGTGATGGAGACACCCGGGCCAAGGAGCAGGCAGGACAGGGCGGCGGTGGGGATGTAGACGAGGTCGGTGCGGTGTTCGTCGATCTGGATCTGCGCGCACACTCCGGTGTCGTCCTGCACCACGCGGACCATGTCCAGGTAGAGGAAGGACAGTGAGTCCGCGACGCGGGGGAGCATGGCCAGGGTGGGGGCGGCGAGGCGTCTGCGCGCGTCGCCGCCCCGTCGTGGCGTGCTCACGTGGTTCTCGCGGGTGCGAGGCTGAGCAGTCCCGCGCCGTACGGTTTGCCACGTCCGATGCCGTGGATGACGGCGTCTCGGAGGGCGTCGGGGTTGGTGACAGTGGCGGTGCCGTCGTAACGGAGCAGGCTGTGCCGCATACGGGGGGTGTCTCGGCCGCGGGGGCGGGCCGGCTCCATGCTGGTAGGGGTCAGGACGTGAAGGTCGAGGCCGGCTTCGGCGGCTCGGCGGAGCCACCACTGGTCGGCGTCGGCGCCGGAGAGCGGCACGATCTGTCCCCGCTTGCCCTTCTCCTCCAGGGAGAGCCGCTCCCGCTTGGCGGGGTTGAGGACGATGCGGTAGCGGACGCCGAGTCCCTTGCGCAGTGCGGTGAACATCGGGGCGAGGCTCTTGACGTCGGCCTGGCCGTATCCGGTGGGCAGGCGTGCCGGGTCGAGCATGGCGGCGGCCTGGACGAGGAGGGTGCTGGAGGTGTCGGTTTCGTCCAGGCGGTACAGCAGCCCGGCCTGGTGACGGGGGGCGTCGCCGAGGCCGTCGGGGACCATCCGCATGACGGTGCGGTGCATCTGGGTGGCGTCGCGCAGGTCCCGCTGCACGTCGCGGCTGTGCGGGTTGAGGCGGATGCGTGCGATCACCGGATGGTCGTTCATGCGCTTTCCTCGAGGTGGGCGTAGTCGATCAGGCGCTGCACCAGGGATTCTGGGGGGCCTGCGAGGGAGCGGGGCACCAGTACCCGGGTGCGGTGGAGACGGCGGCCTGTGTGGCTGCGGCCGTGCTGGGCGAAGCTCACCGGCACGTCGTTCACGTCGATGACGTCGACCGGTACAGGCTCTCCGGAAGTACTGGTGGACGGTGGCTGTTCCAGGAGGAATTCCACGGCGACCGTCCCGGCTTCCTGGCTGTCGCCGTCCTTCGCTCGCGGTGCGGTGCGGCTGAGCGGCACCCGGGTGCGGAGTTCTTCCTCGGGGTCGTCGACGTGGCGGCGCAGGAGGAACGGCTCGTCGGGGACGCAGGAACGGCGGCCCAGATAGGGCGCCCAGTGCGGGCGGTTCAGGGCATCCGCGAGGCGCTCGACGGTCTCGTCGGCTGTGGTGACGGCGACGACGAACACCGCGTCGGACAGGTAGTGGCGGCGGGTGATGACGGCTGCACCCTTGTTGCTGCCTCCGCTGGTGGCGGCGGTGCGGCCCTTGGGAAATCCGCCGCCGACGGTGTGGTAGTCGACGAGCCGGACGCCCGGCCGGTCCACGCGCACGGTGAACCGCAGGTCCTGGTAGCGGTCCAGGCCCGCCTCGTCGCGGCCGATTCCCTCGGCCGCAGCGAACATTCCGATCAGTGCGGAGCGGGTCGGGAAGGGCGCAGTGTCCCGCACCGGAGTGAACGCGGATCGTTCACCCCAGGACTGCAGAGGGCCGGCCAAGCGCAGCAGGAGCCCGCTCACTGCTGGTCCTGCACGGCGGGCACGGCGGCCTCGACGGCGGCGTCGATCAGCTGGTCGAAGGATTCGTGAGCGGTGCCGAGCCCGGTGTACTCCTCCTTGGGGTTGATGACGGCGTGGCCGTGGAAGCGGCGGTTGCGGTTACCGGTGAGGCGGTTGATGTTGCCGGCGTAGGCGTCGAGGGCCTGACGGGAGGGCTGGGAGAAGCCACCCTGCTGGTCGCCGGTGACGGGAGTTTCGAAGGCCGCGGCCAGGGAGAGCGGTCGGTGTTCCCGCACGGCGAGGTAGGCCAGGTCCGGGACGGTGTGCGGGGCAGTGCTGTTCTTCTTGGCCTGCGGGAGGGAGAGCAGGAAGTGCTCGGCGAAGGAGCTGAGTACGGTCCGGACGGCCTTGACATCGCCTTCCAGGTTCTTCAGCAGGTCGGCGACGTTGACGGTCGCGTACCGGTAGAAGACGCCGGCACTGAACTCGGCGGTGTCGAGGTGACCGCTGCCGGTCTCGGCCTCGCCCAGCCAGTCGTCGACGGCGGTGAAGTAGTCACGCTGCGGCTCGGCAGCGTGCGTGGTGAACGCGTGGGCGACCTGGGCCGCCCCGTCCACGTTGGCGTCCGGGAGCTCGGCGAGCATGCGGCCCAGCAGACTGATGGAGGCGGTGCGCCGCTTGAGGATCGCCTCGATCGTCTGGGGCGGCAGTACCTGGCCGGGCTTCTTCTTGTCCTGGGCCGCCTCCAGGGCCTGACGGTGCTCGGCGCACACGGCGGCCAGTTCGTCGATGGCCGCCTCCGGCAGGAACAGCAACACCGAGGTGTGGCCGGCCGATTCCGTGCCGATGCCCTTCTTCCCTGCGCTCGCGGCGACCTGCGCTCCGGCGAACGCGGCCAGCTCGGTCGGCCAGCCGGCGCTCTCAAGGGCGCGCTGCACCTTCACCGGCACCAGGCGGGTACGGGCGGCCCTCTCCCCGAGATCCTGCTCGACGCCGAGCCGGATGACCCGCTTCCAGGACTGGCTGGAGACCCGGATGCGGGGAGCGTTGCCGTAGCGCACCTGCTTGGGAGAGCCGAGGTCGTCACGGTTGAGGTTGGCGGCGGGCACCGACTGCAGGGCGCTCAGGTCCAGGTAGAGAGTCATCGGTCGTTCTCCTCGGCAGAATCAAAGTGGGCGGGCTCGGTCGTGCCGCTGCTGGCGGTGCGGAAGTAGCTCTCGAGCCAGCGGGTGGCGATACGGTCGCGGCTGCGGTTCCACCGGGCGAGGTCCTCCAGGAGGACCGCCCAGTCGACCGCGATGCCGCCGACCAGGAGCTGGCGGACGAGGGCGGGCAGGCCCGGATGGACGGCATCACTGCTCTGGCGGGCCATCAGGTGAAGAGCGCTTTCAGCAGAGTTCTCCTTCAGGACGCCCTGGGAGACGGCCTGGCCGAGCGAGGCGCCCAGGTTGGAACGCTCGTACCAGGAGACGGACGCGCTCTGGTCGGGCGTGGTGTCGCGGGCCGAGCGGGGACGTGCGGCGATCAGCGAGGCCACCGCGTAGTACGCCCGCCGAACATCGGCATGGTGCTGGTCGTCGTGGTCGCGCATCCACGGCACCAGGTAACGGTGCATGTAGTTGCACCGCTCCACCGGCAGCCCGAGCCCGCGCCGCAGGGCGGCACGGGCCTGCGTGGACTCGCACACCTGGTGCACGTAGGCGACGAACCGGTCCGAGATGCGGACGGTCGAGGAGGTCGGCGGAGCGGGCACCGCCGGCACGGAATCGGTCATGAGACATCCCTGATGCGGGGAAGGGTGAGGTGACGAAGCGCCGACGGCGTCGGCGTGGGCGCAGCCGGGCGGGTTCAGTCGGATGCGGACGGCTGCAGCAGTGTGAGAAGGAGGCCGCGGGCGCGGTGACGGGCGCGCGCCACCCGGATGTCCGCACGGTTGGCCTGGCCGATGGCCTCGTCGAGAGCCGCAAGAGCCGCGTCGACGAACGGTTTGTCGGCCCGGTCTGTGATGCGGCCGGGCTCGGTGAGCTGCCAGAACTTCTTCTCCGCAGCCGGCCAGTAACGAGTCAGCGCGGCAGAAGCCCACGGACCGGGCTTGCGGGTATCCAGCTTGATCTTGGCCTTGGGCGACAGGTCGACACCCGCGTCGGTGGCGATCTTCCAGGCGATCCTCGCGGCGAAGTCCAGCCGGTCACCTGCCTTCTCCGCAGCAGCGTGGCAGCGCTTGACGTGATAGGCCATCTCCGCGTCGTTCTCCTCCTGCCACTGCAGGACCTGCGGACTCGTCGCCCGGAACCAGACACTGTCCTTTTGCTGACCGTCCTGGTCGAAGCCGTAGGCGCGCACCCGCAGCCGTGACAGCAGAAGCTTGGGCAAATGCTCGAGAGCCGGAGGGCGCCGGGCATCCTGACGGCTGTCCTTCAGCAGCAGCGAGTCGAGATCCCGCCACAGGGCCCTCGCCCCGTCGGCCTCCCGCGGCTGGAAGTCCCCGTCCTTGCGCCGGTCGAGGATCTGGTACGGGTCACGCGCCTTCTGCGGCGGCTCGTGCGTCGACCAGGTGATGTAGGCGTCGGTCACCGTCCGGCCGTCCTGGGACGGCACGAGCAGCGCGGCATGACGGAACCGGCCGGTCAGCACCCGGCCCGGCCACGTGACCGGCGGCAAAGACTCCAGGGGGGTGTTGAGGTCCTCCTCCCACGGGTAGGCGTCCTGCGCCTCCCAGTCGACCTCGGCCTGAGGGCTCGGCACGGCCAGCACCAGCGTGCTGAACAGGTCGGGCCCCCAGGGAAAGTAGGAGACGGACTTGCGCAGCGGGGCCGCGTCACCGCTGCCCGCCCGCTCACCGGTGATCCGGCGGGGCGTGCACTGCCCGGACGGCCCGTAGTACAACTGCGCGATCAGATGCCAGGCGGCCTCGGCGGCCGGTACCGGCACGGGCGCTGTGTCGGTGAAATGCCCGAACAACACCGCCCCGTTGACGCCCGTGGGGCGGCCCATCACGAGCTTGTTCACTCCGGACGGGTTCGGCGCCCCCTTCGCGTCCACGCACTCCGCGCGCAGCCGCGGATCCTGGAGGAACGGCCGCTCGGGATGGAACAGGTCGAACCGGCCCACCAGGTCCGCCCGGCCGAAGTACGCGTCCACCGCCCGCGGATCGAACCGGCCGGCCTTCAGGACACGCTCCCGCAGATCGAACCAGTCGTCGATGTCCTCCGCAATATCCGGATCGTCGAGCCGGTCACCACCATCGGCAGCGATCCTCGCCGCGATCGGCGCCAGAACCCGCATCAAGCCCGCCGCTGCCGGCGGCACCGGGATCTCCAGGTCCTCGATCTCGTGCGCCCGCTTGAACAACTCGCATAAACCCACGCACGCCGACCCCCCGGTCAGCAGACGCACCGGAACCCACGGCTCGACCCGCAGGTCGAATCCCCCACTCACGGCCATCCCCTCCAACGCCCTTGCTCCCCATGACGCACAGGCACCGCAAAGCGCCTCAGCAGTCCTGCTCCCAGCGTCTCGACATTGAAACAGCCGCCACTGACAGCGGAGCCGTTTTCCGTCGGACGCAGCACCAGAGGGACGATCGACTTGCCCACGCTGTCCCGAATGGGCTATGAGCCTCCTCAACGCACCGCCTCAGTCGAGGAATTGACTGGCCCAGCCATGAGAAGAACTCATGCAGCCGGCCCTTCCCTGTCCCGTGGACTGCCGCAGCACCTTGGGGCTTGTGGTAGCCGTCATTATCATCGTGTTCGGCAAGCGTCCGGACCCGCCGACGTGGCGGTACCCGCCTGGACTCGGTCACTTACGGACAAGCCCGAGGTCCTCATCCAACCGCAGTGTCGTGCCGCCGACCGTCACGGCTTGCACACTCCCGCCCTGCACGGGCTGGCGAAGAACACGCAGTTCTCCGAGCATCGGGTGCTCCGTCCACGACTTCGGCGGGGCGACAGTGTCGGGATCCGCTTCCTTGAGCCAGTCGGCACGGACCGGAATGGTGCGGCGCATCACCTCCCGCACGGACGAGACCGGCATCTTGCCGTCCGACGCGGCCTGGGGAAGCAGTTGCTCACCCTCCGGGTCCAGAGTCGCCCGGCCGTCCTCCTGGACATAGGCGCACAGCAGTCGCACCGAGTCGGCGCCGAGCCTGGTGGACACCTCCCACTCATCCTCTTCACCGGGCAGATCGTGCAGGTCATACAGCGCGGAAACACCCCGCGCCCGCGGGACGGCAAGAAGGCCGGCCATGCTGCGTTCCGCCATTTCCCTGCCCTTGTGAGCCGTCCAGGCTTTCACCTCGCTGCCGCCCGGACTGTTCCAGTCAAAGTCCTCGTTGTCCCCGTGGACGGCTTCGACCAGGTCCTGCACGTCGCCCGGGATGGAGATGGTCCCGCCCCCGATTCCGGCAAGAGCGTGGGAGGTGGTGATGAGGAGGTGCTCGGAATACACCTCGCCCCACTGCTGTGGCGTCTTTCCGCCGCCCGCCATCGGGTCGAGCACCACAAGACGCGGCCCGCTCGCCCAGGCCGGACGGCCGCGCCCCTCGGGGTAGCCGTGCCGGGCCCAGTGGTTCTCGTGCCGCCAGCACCGTCCGGCCCGCTGCAGCAGCAGGGACAGCGGAGCAAGGTCGCTGATGACGATATCGACATCAAGATCAAGTGACTGCTCGACGACCTGGGTGGCGACGACGATCCGGCACAACGGACGCGGACCTCCGCGGCCCAGCCATTCGGTGATCTCCCGCGTACGTGCCTCTCGTACGTCCCCAGGGAAACGGGCATGCAGCAGTTGTACGCTTCCGCCTTGCTCGTGGGAACGCTTGCCGAATCGTTCACGGAGTCTCAGATAGGTGTCCTGCGCGTCCCCTACGGTGTTGCACACCACCAGGGCGGTGCCGCCCTCCCCCTCGCCCACCGGCTTCAGGAGCCGTTCGATCACCGCCAGTCGGTCCCGGGCGCCACCACCGGAACCGTGGACGACCGACTCCACCACGACATCGAGCTCCATGCCCCGCGCATGCGCCTGCTCATGCTGGCGAGCAGGCGAAATCTGGGTCGCCCGACCGCTCTCCCCGTCCACATACAACCACCCGGGGTAGGGCGCCGGGAACGTCTGTCTGCTCAGGGCCCGCATCTTGTGGCCGGCGCCCTGCAAGTACTCCTTGATCAGCCGGTCGCTGACCGACGCCGGTAACGTCGCCGACAACAGAACAACCGGCACGCCGTACGCCCCGAGCCAATTCAGCAACCGGCCCAGCAACACCTGCATGTACGGGTCATAGGCGTGGGCCTCGTCGACGATGAACGTCTTCCCCGACAGGCCCAGCAACCGCAGCGCGTTGTGCCGCACCGGCAGCACCGCCATCAGGGCCTGGTCGATCGTGCCAACCGCGAACTGCGCGAGCAACGGCCGCTTGGGCCCGCGCAGCCACCGCTGCGGCCGCATGTCCGCCTCCGCCCGCCGGCTCCCCACCCCGACCTCGTCACCGTCACAGGTCAGCACACTCTGCGTGTCCAGGTCCTCGTCGGCGTAAGCACTGTTCAGCCAGGCCATACTGTGGACCAGCGTCAACCCGGCGCCCTCGCCGGACTGACGCAGCAACGCTTTCGCGACCCGTTCGTGCATCTGATCGCTGGTAGCCATCGTCGGCAGCAAAAACGCGTACCCCTGCGTGCCGAAGACCTCGGACAGAACCCGCTCGGCCTCCAGAGCCGTCTCGCTCTTACCGTCACCCGGAGCCGCAGTGACGAGGAAGATGCCGCCACGACGCCCCTCTCCCATCGCCTCCCGCAACTCGTCCATCACGGACCGCTGCAACGGATTCGGCTCGCCCTGAATGCCGTACGCCTCCGCGAACCCCTTGCGCTGCAACCACACCCGGGTCAACCCGGCCTCGGCCAGCAGACGGGGAGCGTCCTCCTGGGAACGCATGAAATGATCCGCCAGCACCGGCTCGAGCCCCCGCTGGCGTTCCCGAAGATAGTCCTCCTGACTAACCAGCCAGTCCGCAAGAATGACCACCCCCGTCACCAGCACCGCGGCCGACGCCTTGAACACCCCCGGCGCCTGCGGCGCTCCCAGCGACTCGAACACCGTGGCCGCGTGCGCAGTCCTCTGCCGCGCCCAGGCGACCCCACCGAGAAACGCCGGAGCGATGCCGTCCTCGACGCGGTGAAAGCGTCCATGATGACCGCCGATGACCTCGGCCAGCCGCTCTGCGACCCTCAGTTCTCCATCAGCGGCAAAGCCCAGATCCGCCAGCACTTCCTTCGCACCCTGCAGGCCGGCTACGTCATGCCCGAACCGCTCCGCGCTCATCTTCATACGGTCGCCACCCAGCTCCGCGCTGAGGTACTGGCTACCGTGCCAGGAGCAGAACTGAAACCCTGAGAGCTTGCCGATGTCATGCAGACCGGCACACAGCCCCACGACCGCCCTCGCACGTTCCAACTCGCCTGCTAGCCCCATCCCGTCGGCAATCCGCAGACGCTGATTCTCGGACAGGTAGGCATCCCAGAGGTGCAGCGCCATCGCAGCAGCGTCCAGGAGGTGGCGGATCAGCGAATACGGCGGCAGCCCCGGATCCAAACCTCTCGACTTCCCCCACACCGACTCATCCGGCGCTTCCCACTTCCCCGGCATCCTCGCCCCCTCACTCCAGCCAGCGGACCACGCCCCACTGCTGGAGCCGGCATTCAACCACTCCCCACCGGCAGCATTGCAGCCGTCCGGCCCCGATAAGGTGACAACGTGCAGCCTCACCCGTCGCGACACAGAGCCCTCTTCGATGTAAAGGAAGAGCAAAGCCCTTCTTAAGCCGCAGGTCAGAAAGGGTCCTCCCCGCCGACGTGGGGGTGTTCCGGAGATGGGCAGCAAGATCCCGTACGCGGCGGAGTCCTCCCCGCCGACGTGGGGGTGTTCCGCCGAGACCTTGGCCGCTGATCTCCGCGACCGCGTCCTCCCCGCCGACGTGGGGGTGTTCCGGCGCGGTGATGTTCGCGGTGGTCACTGGGGAGGTCCTCCCCGCCGACGTGGGGGTGTTCCGCTGGCCCGTATCGCGGTGCTGGCTGAGATCGCGTCCTCCCCGCCGACGTGGGGGTGTTCCAGTCGGCCGGGACGTGCCCGGCCCGGAGCTGGGCGTCCTCCCCGCCGACGTGGGGGTGTTCCTGTCCCGGATCGTGTCCAGGGCGGTTGGGGTGAGTCCTCCCCGCCGACGTGGGGGTGTTCCGATGGAGTGATCGGCGTCGGCGTCAACGTGGACGTCCTCCCCGCCGACGTGGGGGTGTTCCGCCCTTGCTCAGACCCCGGCCACCGCCTGACCTGTCCTCCCCGCCGACGTGGGGGTGTTCCGCGCGGAGCTTCCTCGAGCGGCTGCACGGAGAGGTCCTCCCCGCCGACGTGGGGGTGTTCCGGCGATGGACGTCATCGACGCCGAGGAGGAGCGGTCCTCCCCGCCGACGTGGGGGTGTTCCGCCGAGCGCCTCCGCCGGGCCGTGGTGGTGGAGGTCCTCCCCGCCGACGTGGGGGTGTTCCGCGAACTCGCCGCCCGCGCCTCCATGAACTGGCGTCCTCCCCGCCGACGTGGGGGTGTTCCGGCCACCTGGATCTCGGCGGGAGTGGTCTCGGGGTCCTCCCCGCCGACGTGGGGGTGTTCCGCGGCCCAATGGATGGCTCAACCGTCCAACTGGGTCCTCCCCGCCGACGTGGGGGTGTTCCGAGGGCCGGGAAGGAGGACGAACTCCCCCACGCGTCCTCCCCGCCGACGTGGGGGTGTTCCGATGCACACCGCCTGCGCGCCGTAGCCGACCATGTCCTCCCCGCCGACGTGGGGGTGTTCCGACGCGCCGCACGGTGCACCTTCGGGCCGGCGAGTCCTCCCCGCCGACGTGGGGGTGTTCCGGCGAGCTGGGGAGGGGCGTCGCTGTGGCTCACGTCCTCCCCGCCGACGTGGGGGTGTTCCGCGTCGGATGAGGCGAAGGCTGGTGGCGTAGAGGTCCTCCCCGCCGACGTGGGGGTGTTCCGACGAACTTCAGCGACTGGTCGGATGAGATGTCGTCCTCCCCGCCGACGTGGGGGTGTTCCGGTCGGGCGGGGCCGGTACGCCCTGGCCGCCGGGTCCTCCCCGCCGACGTGGGGGTGTTCCGGTGCAGGCCCTCATAGATGAGGACCGGCCAACGTCCTCCCCGCCGACGTGGGGGTGTTCCGTGTCAGCGCACCTCGACCTGCAGGTGCATCGCGTCCTCCCCGCCGACGTGGGGGTGTTCCGGATCGGATCGAGCGGTTCGCGCTCATCGCGGCGTCCTCCCCGCCGACGTGGGGGTGTTCCGCGCTCTCGCCTACCGGCAGCATCGTCGGCCCCGTCCTCCCCGTCGGCGCGGGGGTGTTCCGGTACGTGCGCGGCCGCGCGGGCGGCTGATCTGGTCCTCCCCGCCGACCAGGAAGATATGCACCGGGCTGCTCCTATCGGGCAGGGCGGGAGACGCCGGAGACGTAGGCGCCGATACCGCGCCGCTGGGTGTGGCCGCCGGGAACGAGCTTCGCGTTCGGGGGCAGCGCAGGGACCTTCCTCTTCGCGCGTACCGTCTGGCCGCCGATGAGGTGCCGGTTGTCGATGAGGGCCTCGCAGTCCCGGCCGACGACGTTCTCGTAGGGGCGGTGGCAGGCCCGGCAGTACACCTCAAGCGCGTCCGCGCGGGTGTCGCCGGGGGTGGTGAACGAGCCGCGGAATTCGTCCTGCTTCGCCACCCGATCCTCGACCTACGATCCACACGTGTGCGCGGGTGTCGATCGAGGGCGGCACGGGGGCGGCCGGCGGGGGTGGATTCAGCGGCTCATCGAAGAGGTTCGAGAAGAGCTTCAATTCCAGTTGGTCGCGTACCACCACTGTTGTCACCTGATCGTTCTCCCGATATTTCAGTGGCCCCCAGCGCCAACGCCTCGATGCCATATGGACGGAGTGACAGCCCCAGGCGTTAGAAGCCGTATCTCAACCGAACGTGATCCCTTGATTCCTGCTGGTCAGGCATGGTTTCCCTCGGGTTGAGGGAGGCATCGCGACGTCTTGTATCCGCTTCATGGTCGAGGGGTGCGCGGTGGCGTCGGTGTTGGGAATGCTGGAGGAGCGAGAGGCGGCTGCCCGCGTGCGGGTGGAGGGCTTGCGGGAGGAAGTCGCGCGGTTGGCTGAGGTGTTGGAGGCCGCGGAGATCGAGCTGGACCGGCGGGTGATCGCGCGGGAGGAACTGGTTGAGGCCCTGGCAGTCTCTGCGGCCGAGTCCACTGCCGTGACCACGACCGGGGCGGAGGAGGAAGCGGTGCCGTCGCTCGCGCCGGTGCCGGGCTCGATGGTGCCGCCCTGGCGGGAAGGGCTGCCGGTGACGTTTTTGGCGCCGGACTATCAGCGGATTGTGGGCGTGCTGGAACAGCAGCGGTCCATGGGCCACGGGCCGCTTCGGGCCAAGGAGATCGCGGTGGAGCTGGGCCTCGGAGTGACGCCGGCGAAGGTCGAGGGGCTGCGGTCGAAAGCCCGCCGCCTGGCGGAGCGCGGGTGGCTCCTCCTGGAGGCATCGGGGGCATTCAGTGCCGGCCGGCGGCCCGTGGCCGGGCCAGACGCCGGCTCATCCGCGTGACCATCGACCACCGGATCATCGCCTCGCTGGTGGCGGGCAGGGTCTCGTAGTCCCGGGCCAGACGGCGGGAGTTCATCAGCCACGCGAACGTGCGCTCGGCCACTCACCGCCTCGGCAGCACCACGAACCCTGTCATGTCGTCGGTGCGCTTGACGATCTCCAAGGTCAGAGCGAGCTTGTCCCGGCACCAGCCGACGAGGCCGCCGGTGTAGCCGCCGTCGGCCCAGACAAGGGTGATGTCGCGGTGCAGGCGGCGCAGCCGCCTCAGCAGGCCCGCCGCAGCGTCCCGGTCGCCGATGTTCGCGGCCGTGACCGCGACGGCCAGGAGCAGACCGAGGGTATCGGTCACGATGTGCCGCTTGCGGCCCGGCACCTTCTTCCCGCCGTCGTAGCCGCGTGAGGCGGCCGGCACCGTCGCGGCTGCCCGCACCGACTGCGCGTCGATGATCCCCGCCGTGGGGTCGGCCTCGCGGCCCTCGCGCTCACGGACCTTCCCGCGCAGCCGGTCGTGGAACTCGGCGATCAGCCCGTGCTCGCGCCAGCGGCGGAAGAAGGCGTAAACCCGGCCCCAGGCGGGGAAGTCCGCGGGCATCGCCCGCCAGGAGATCCCGCCCGCGACCAGGTAGCGGATCGCATCCAGCAGCTGGCGGTAGCAGTAGCCCTCGGGCCGTCCGCCCCGCCCCTGAAGCCAGGCCGGCACCGGCAACAACGGCCGGATGGCCGCCCACTCCGCGTCCGTCATGTCCGACGGATACCGGCGCACCCGATCGGGATGATCGGCCGCGTTGCCGTACACATGCGCGAGGCAATCGCACGCCACGGCGGGTGAGTTGAAGCGGGCGGGCTGGGGCGCGTACAACAACGACAACAGGGCCTCCGTGGAACCGCTCGGATGGGGTCGCACCCCCGAGCTACCAGGAGGCCCTGCCTTCATGCGCGTACCGCCGGAAGATCACCCGACCAGGAACTTCGTTCGATCCACACGTTCCAAGATCGGTTGAGATACAGCTTCTCAAGCCACTCAGTTGACGGCTTTGTCCAGGAGCTGAGGGCCAGTGGCGAAAACAAACACCATGACGGCGAAGAGCAGGGCGTGGACGAGGGTGGCGGTTCTGAAGCGCAGAGCGTGCAGGAACCAAGTGGACCCGGCCCCGATGACTGCGGCGACAGCTGCGGCTGTGAGGTAGGAGCGGCTGAAGTCGGCCGGGGCTTCCGCGTCCGGGTCCCACCCCATGAGCCCGACGATTCCAACCCACAGCACGAAGAACGCGAGGGTGTCGAGGACGAGCAGAACGAGGGTCATCGCAGTCTCAGTCCCGACGGACTGGGGCTTCCCATCGGCTTCCTTGGTCATGTACCCCTGTGCTCCGTAATTCTCGGTATCAGCGACGGGGCCCCCGGACGGACCGGGGGCCCCGCACAAGTGCGGCTTGGCAGGCTACTTCAGTCCACGTTCCAAGGCGTCGGCGTAAAGCCGGGCTCCGGAGGTCTTGGGGTGGAACGTGAATCCGGACGCTCTGCAGGAGCCGCACGCGCATGCGTGTGCGGAGGCATTGGCCTCAACTCTGGGCGGGAAACTCCTCTACAGCCCCGGAACAGCCGCCCGTGAAGTGCTGCTCGCCGCAGGCGCTCGCGTCGCAGCGGCCACCCACCGGCCTCTGGTCGTCATCGATGACGAAGTCCTGCGCGAGGACACGGCCGACTTCCTGACCGTCCTTGGGCTCAACGAGAATGCGGCCCACTTCCTCACACCCGCCCAAGCTGTCCGATGGCTGCCCCAACTCGGCCCTCAGAGCGTGCTGGCCATCAACCGCGAAGAGGACCACACCGCGCACCTCTTCGTCGGCCGTGCCCCCGACGACCGAGTTGCTGCGTGGCAGTCACCGGTGTACTGGCTCAGACTCGCCCACGAGCTGAACAGCACCTCCTCGCCCCTCATCGTCCCTGCGCCGCCCCAGAAAGCAGCAGCCCACGACGACGGGGTCGGCTCTCTGACTCGAGCTGCCAGCCGACTCGCCGAACACCACCGGCTGCTCGGCCGGGGAATGGCCCCACTCCCGCAGTCACTGCAGCCCAACCCCGCGGGTGCCCTCGGAGAAATCCAGTTCGATGAGTGGGCGCAGCAGTTCGCCGAAATTGCACGGCAGTCGCAGAGCCGACTGGCAGAAGCGGAGGCTGCTTTGCAAGAGCGGCAAGATCTCCCCGAAGCGCCCGACCGCAGGAACAACGACCTTCCTGGACCGCCGGCACAGCAGCCAGGCGAACAACACAACCAGGGGCCCACCGGCCCTGCACCCGGCCTGTAGGGCGGACAGTAGCCGCGACCGTGAACAGGACACGACGAGCCCGGATCGGATAGTGCCCGCCGGACCCTAGCTTTCGAAAACCGCGCGGGCCCACGCCCGGGGGGCGGTTACCGTGTCCGCCATGAGCACGTCCGGCCCGAGCGCCGCCCCGATCCCGCTGCACATCGCTGGCGAACCGCCGGCGCCCCCGGCCCCCGACGTGATCGGCACGTCCGCCGGGGCGGGCCGTCGGCCCGACCCTGCGGTGCGGCCGGGAGTGGTGGACTGGGCGGCGCTTGGGGTGGAGCCGCGGTGGAGGAATCAGGAGACGGGCGACTGCGCGGCCATTCTGTCCCCCTTCCTCGGACCCGCCACCGGCCTCGAGCCCTACAAGCGCTACGTCGCGGGAACCCGGCAGCGAGGTGAGACCGCCCTCGTCGTCGCCTGCACCGGCGCGGGCACACGCAGCCACAACGTCTTCACCGGCACCGTCGCTCCCGGCATCCACCTGCCCCACTACTACGGTTCGATCTCCGCCAACCCGCTCCCCGTCGGCGTGAGTCCCGAACTCGCCGACGGCCTGGACCACGCCGAACACGACCTCGGTACCCAGCTGCTCAACTGTCCCCCGGACACCTGGTTCCGCCTGACCTACCTCAGGGAATCCAAATCCTCGCGCCCCGGAGTGGCCAGGGTGTGGCCGCCGCCGGGGGAGGGGGAGCTGCGCCCGATCCTGGTCGACGGCCTCGGCGCCCCGGTGGCGGGGGTGTGGACGCCGGCGGACGGCAGTGCCCGGTGGTTCGTGGTTCCCCACGGCACCGACCACCGGCTGCTGGTGAAGTGGCTGGTCCAGCACGCGCTGCCCGCGTACGTGCCCGGCGCGCTGACCCGCGCCCGCTCGCCCCTGGTGCGCGACCCGGCCCTCGCCACCGACGCCGAAGCCCGGCTGGTCGAGACGATCGCCGAGGAGCGGCGCGCCCACGAGCGGCGGCACACCGAGCTGCAGCAGCAACTCGCCGCGCTGCGTGCCGTGGCCGATCCGCTGCGCGACAACCTGCTGTTCGGCACCGGCCGCCCGCTGGAGGACGCGGTGCACGACGTCCTCGTGGCGGCCGGCGCCACGGTGACCCGTCTCGACGACGTGTACGGCACCAATTCGGCGGACCTGCTGGCCGAGTATGGCGGCCGCCGAGTCCTGGTCGAGGTGAAGTCGGCGAAGAACCGGTCACCGCACACCCTGCCCGACAAACTGCTCAAGCACCTGAGCACCTGGCCCGGTCTGACCGGGACCGAGCCTGTTGACGGCGGCGTCCTGGTGGTCAACCACCAGATCAAGCTCCCACCCGCGCAGCGGGACGCCGAGGTCTACACCGACCGCGCGTTCGCCGACGCGCTGACCGTACCGGTGATCGGCAGCGACCGTCTGTTCGACTGGTGGCGCCACGAAGACTGGGATGCCGTGCGACACGCCGTCTTCGGAGACACCGGTGACACCGGCCTCGCGCAGCCTCCCGAGATCGCCGTGCCGGATGCCGATCCGAAGGCGCCCGGGCGGCCCGGCCTGCTCTCGCGCCTGCGCCGGTAGCCAGCAGACGCCCGAGCACGACGGGCCGCCACGTCAGACCTCTTCGGCGTTGAGGATGACCGTCGCGGGGTCGACCCAGGTGTAGCCGCCCGCCAGCACGTGCAGGTGTCGGACAACCGGAGCCACACGGCCAGCTAGAGGCGCCGTTGCCATTTGCGGTGGGCAACGACAACACCTGCCCACGACACTGCGCAGCCTCATGATCGGGTAGGCGCCACTCCTCGGGGAGCTCATACGACAGCTGGTGCAGGTAGGGGCCGACCAAACATCAGACGAGCGCACGCGTCCGCGGCGGTCTACGGCCGCGAGCGATCTGCTCCCGGCGGAGCAGCATCGGGCCCACCGCAGGGCAGACGGCGGGCCACACCCGGGGCAGTGCGGCGGTCGCGACGGCAAGGCATCTGAGCCGCGCCCCAGGTGGGCGACCGTCTTGTGCCGCTAGCGTGGCGGACGGCTACTGGTCGGGGTGGACCGCTTGAACGCCGGTGCCCGCGTAAGCCTTCGGCGTCAAAGTGAGCAGGTACCGTCCGGCGGGATGAGTGGCGGAGGGGCGGGCGGCGTGGATGGCGTGGACGGCGGCCCAGGAGTGCCCGAACCGCAGCAGTTCAGTGGCGGTGACCGCGGCGTCGGTGTCGAACGCCTCGATCCGGATGAACCGCAGCCCTTTGATGTAGCCGAGCAGGCCCGGCCGCTCGGCGTCACCGGCCGTCAGCGACAGCACCGGCGCATACAGGTCACCGAGTCCTCCGGAGGCCTGCACGTAGAACGCGGCGACGGCCTCGTTGAACGGATCCTTCGGGTCGTACAGCGCTGCAGCGGTCGTGTGGTCCAGGACGACCGCGATTCCCGCCACTACGCGGCCGCCCGCGGACCGTGCGCGACGCCGCCCAGGCGCTCCAGCAGCGCCCGGGCCTTCGCCTCGGCCTCCGGGCTCGGCGCGCTGCCGAGGGCGGAGGCGAGCTCGGCGCGGGCCAGCTCGGCACGCTCGGCGTACTCGGCCTGCGTGGGCGTGCTCTGCGCGAGGTCCTCCACCAGGCTGCGGATGGTGGTGCCGTGCTCGGCCGCCAGCTGGGCGAGCCGGTCCCGCGCGGCCGTGCTCACCTTGATGCTCGTCTCGTCTGCTGCCATGTTCCTCACTCTACCGCTTCCCTCTACTGCTGGTAGAGGAATGCCCGTAGGCGCCCCTGCGCGCACGCACTATGCGGGGTCGGGGCACGCCGTCTGCACACACCCGGTACGCGAAATGTGCGCTTGAGGTGCGGGCTCAGGGCTCGGTGGTGCTGCCTCAATGGGCCGCCTGGTCCCGGCGCTGCTGGCACGGAAAGGAGGAGGCCCGGGTCCGCTCGGCCTGCGCTCTCGGCAGTAAATGGTCGGGCTCGCGCCACACCGGACGTCGGACCAGCGTGCTGGCCGTGTGTCCGGCCCGTACCGCGAGGAAGATGGACAGAGGGCTCCCGTCCCGTGTAACCCCCGAGCCGGGACGGGAGCCTCCAGCCGCAGGTGGCCTACCTGAGTCCGGTGGCACACGGCACCATGCTCTCCATGAGGGACCAGCGAGCTGAAGAATTCGCGCGGTGCGCCGTCGTGCTGGCCGCGGAGTTGCGCGAGACACGACACGACGGCGCGGCGGCCGCCGACCCCGAGGAAGCGGATCCTTTCGCCGCTCCCGCCCCGACAGGTGATGATCCCTTCGCTCCGTCGATGGCCGGCCGGGAGGGCGTCTTCGATCAGGCACTGTCCAACGCCCTGGCTGCGATCGTCACTTCGGAGTGGCCGGGCGAGGAAGCGGACCGCAAGGGACGTGTCCGGTCGGCCAGCGCGCTGCTCAAGCTGATCGAGGAACACGTGCCCGCCACGGGCGGCATCGTCCTCGTTCCTGACAAGCACCCGTTGCCGGAGATCCCCCAGGGCGACACGGACTCGCTCTTCCAGGCGCCGCGACTTTCGTCGCACACCCGGATCGATGTGCGCACGCTCCAGAACGGCATCGAAGCCAGTCAGGCAGCCCGCCACGGCCGCGGTGCCGGAGGTTTGCAGCGCCGCCACATCGAGGCCCTGCTGGCCCTCGACGGTCACCGGAGCCTCGGCGTGATGGGAGAGGAACAGCAGGACCGGATCCAGCAGATCGCGCAGGAAGAGGACACGGCTTCCCAGAAACGAGCTGCCGAATACCTCGAACACATCGGCGGGGAAGAAGCCACCCGGCGCGCCGAGAACGTGACCAACCCCAACGCCTACCACCCGAAGCACAACCCCGGCGGACACGACCTCGACACCTGCCCCGTCTGCGGGCACGAGACGTTCTGCGTCGAGGGCCTCGACCCAATCTTCGGCCGGGTGGGGTACGGACAGTGCCTGGTGTGCACCTACATCCGCACCCCGGGCGCCGCAGAGGACGAGGCCTTCACCGAACATCTCCGGTCGATGGACGACGAATGATGCCCTCAAGCACGCCGAGCCGCGTCCCTTCGGCTGCCAGCCCTCACACCGCACCCGAACCGGGACCCGGCAGACCGGTGCCGCAGCACCGTGACCCCGGCGGGACGACTGTCGTTGTCCTGGCTGGTGCCGCCTCTTTGCCCGCGCTGGTGACGGTGCCCGGCCGAGCGCCGCGTCAGCCCACGACCGACGCGGACAGGTAGGCCCCAGACGCGCCGCGTCACTCACAGCGCCCCGCCGTGGCGGCACCGGCCGCCCAGCAGGCGCCGGATCGTGGGACCGGCCGCAAGGGACGGCACGGCCATGACCCCCACCTACCCCCGTAAACGACCCCAGCGGCGCAGCGAAATCCCCCACGGCCCGCAGCAGACCACGGGCCTGCAACAGATCCGCGACACCCTGCCGCACGCACCCGAACCCCGTACGGTCGAGCCCGCCCCGCGCCCGGCGGGCGAGAGCGTGCCACCGGAGCTGCCGGCCCTGGTGGCCCACCACTGCCGCCGCATCAACGCCTACCTCGTCCGCGCCCAGCACCTGCAGACCCTGCACGGCGATGACATGAGGCAGTGGCAGCGCCTGGTCCTGTACGCCCTGACCGACGGCCTCGCCCACAACCACCTCCTGGTCGGCACCCTCGCCGCCTACCTCCAGCGCCAGGACCTCGACGCCGACCTGCTGCGCCGCTACCTGCAATCCCCCGACCCCGACCGCTACATCACCCGCGAAGCAGTCCAGCACCTCGACGGCCTCACCGGCGCCGTGCCTGAGGAAGCGGCCGAGCCGGTCTGGACCGCCATCGGCAGACGGATCGCCGCGACGGCGACTGACGACCCGCTCCCAGGCCACACGGCCGCACGGGACGACTCCCGTCGGCATGCAACAGCGGAGGGCTTTCTTGCGCACGGCCTCAGCGGGGTTCGGTGAAACCGGGCAGCTCCAGCGGCACGGGAGTCCACCCGCCGCCGGGTGCGGCATCGCGTAGCAGGTGCCGGAAGCACTCGCCGCCGACGGGCCGTACGGTGACCTCACAGCCTTCGCCGCGCCCGGCCTCCAGCGCAGCCAGCGCCCGCCGGCCGTCTTCCTCGTCGACGGTGACGTGAGGATGGTAGAAGCGCACCGGGCCCAGCTCCAGGTGCCTTCCGCCGAGGGTGAGAGCGAACGCGGCGATACTGCCCCGCACGGCGTGGGGCTCGCCGCTGAGCAGGGACCGCAGCGTGGGGGAGTCCTGCCCGTTCAGGGTGAAGCGGGCTCGGGTCAGGAACGGGGAGGCCACGCAGTGTCCCTGGATGAGCAGGCGCGCCATGCGCAGGGCGATCCGGTCGCTGGGGGTGAGTTCGTCCGGAATGGGAAAGTACTGCTCACAGTGGCGCTGCACCGCCTCCAGGTCCTCGATGTAGCTGCGCAGCTGGGCCGCCTCCTGGCGCGCGGCCTCGGGGCGCGGCGGCAGTTCGCCGCTGCCGATGGCCCCGGCGCTCGCCCGGACCTCGAAGGCACCGCCGGCCGCGATGCGCTCATAGATCCGCAGCAGACGCAGCCCGGCCGCGGGCTCCAGCTTCTCCAGCGAAAACGTGAACCGCACCGAGGCCGAAGCACCGGACGCCGCAGGGATCATCAGTTCCAGGCTGCCACCCGCCAGATCCACCCTGACGGACCGGCCTACACTGCCCCGCCCCACATGCGCCAGCATCCCCGGGTAGCAGGCGGTGACGTGCTCGCCGTCGAGGAAGGCCACCTCCACCGCCGTCTCGGCCAGGGGAACCTTGTCCGCCGGCTGCCACCGCACCTCGACGTCCCGGTGCTCCCCGGACAGCCAATCCGGCCCGCTGACCGTCAGGCTCTCCACCGCCCCGCGCGGCAGCACCACTTCCTCCGGCAGCCCGAAACCCAGGCTGCGCCGCACGGCCTGGGCCAGATTGGGCGTCAGAGGGCCGTTGCCCGTCAGGGTGATTTCCACGGGGGAGACCTCGTGTGCCCGCGGGTGCTTGGCCCGCAGCGTGTGCACCACCGTCTTGCCCTGGCGGGCGAAGTCCACCGTCCAGTGGTCGTCCAGCCCGTCGGCCTGCTGCCCCAGCGCCGTCACCCGGGCGCTCACATCCCGCACCCCGTCCATGAGCAGCGCCCGCTCCTGCCCGTAGACCTTCGCCGCCTCGAACAGCTGATCCCGGGTGAAGGAGGCTTCCAGATCGGCGTGTGTGGCCAGCAGCCCGTCCAGCTTGGCCCGGTCCCACACCCCGACCCGTACCGCCTGCCCGGCCGCCAGCGAGGTGACGAACTCCCGCTCCGCCGTGGTCAAGGTGCACGGCACCACCAAGATCCACTCCCATGGCTGGTGCTGCAGAGCCCGCGCAAATGACTGCCTGATCGACTTGCGGCGCCCTTTGTGCGCTGTGGTCGGGAAACCGTCCGGGTAGTACTTCAACTGGAAGATCCGCACCCTCGATCTGTGGGTGACCTTGATGTCGATGCCGTCGTCCCCGCCGCGCCCGTTCACCGCCTCCACACGCGCTGTCGCGTCGTACACGCGGTGCACCAGCGCTTCGACGATCCGGTCGAACCCCGGCTGCCCGACCCGGTCCCACTCCACCGCCACAACCGGCCCCCTGCCCTCGCAGACACCCCAGGCGATGATCCCACCCGGCACTGACACCCCCGCCGGCGCGGCGCCACGCACCGATGCCGGGCCGAACCGCTCAGACCGGCGTGCTCGGTCGTCCAACGGCATCACCCTCCCCTGCCAGGACTGTACGAAGCCTCCTTGGCACGCTGCACGTCACCCCGCAGGAGCCTTGGACGGACGCAGGGCAGGCCGACGGCATTCGCCATGGGAATGATTGTTCGATTTTAGTGTTTCCGGGAGCATCTCCGGTGCCGGATGATTGGATGCCGGTATCCGGTGGTGCGGCACTTCGTTGGCAGGATGAACGGGCCACGCCTGCACCACGGCTAACGGGCTCGGTTCAAAAGGATGGAGGGCCGGCCGGTGAGTGATCGCAGCGCGATCGAGTGGACCGAGGCGACGTGGAACCCGACCACGGGATGCGACCGTGTCTCGACGGGCTGCGACAACTGCTATGCGCTCGCGCTGGCCAGACGGCTCAAGGCGATGGGATCGGCGAAGTATCAGGCCGATGGGAATCCGCGCACCTCGGGCCCGGGGTTCGGGCTGACGCTGCACCCGGGGGCACTGAACGTCCCCTACGGGTGGAAAAGCCCGCGCACCGTGTTCGTGAACTCCATGAGCGACCTGTTCCACGCCCGGGTGCCGCTGGACTACGTACGCCGCGTCTTCGAGGTGATCGCCGACACCCCCCAGCACACCTACCAGGTCCTCACCAAGCGCGCCCGGCGCCTGCGGCAGGTCGCCGACCGCCTCGAGTGGCCGGAAAACCTGTGGATGGGCGTGTCGGTGGAGAGCGCGAAGGAACTGCCCCGCGTCGACGACCTGCGGCAGACCCCCGCAGCGGTGAAGTTCCTCTCGTGCGAGCCCCTGCTGGGCCCGCTGCACGGCCTGGAGCTGTCCGGCATCGACTGGGTCATCGCAGGAGGCGAATCAGGCCCCGGCCACCGGCCGCTCGAGGAAGCCTGGGTCACACACATTCGCGACACCTGCCAGCAGGCCGAAGTGGCCTTCTTCTTCAAGCAGTGGGGCGGACGCACACCGAAGGCCGGCGGCCGCGAACTGGAGGGCTGCACCTGGGACGCCATGCCACAACGAGTCCTGACCCTGCCCGCGCACTGAGGCTGAAACCACCGACCCCACCGCCCTGCCCCGGGATCCGCAGCGGCCGTGCGCCACAGTCCGCCCGGAAACCGGCTCCCTCCCGCGGCAGGCAGGCCCAAGGGCGAGGGCCCCGGACGCCACCTGGCCGGAAGCAGGCATTCCACGTCTGTAAGAGCGGAGTTGGCCGGGCTGGACAAGCCTTTTGTCCGCAACACCGGTACACAACCGCGGTATCTGTCGCAAAATCATCCCAACCGTGTCCTTCGAGCTGACAAGGCGGGATCTTGGGCGCATCCGAGGCAGTGCTCGACGACGAAGTTCTTGATCTCAGCGGTGAAAGCGCAGGCGAGAGGGGGCTCGACAGCAGCAGTCCGTTCTTCGTCAGCAAGAAGGCCGCCGCAGTCCTCAAGCACGCCATCCTCGACAGCTACGTCGTGCCCTTCGCCAGCAAGGTCGGCCGGTACGCCCCAGACGGCCGCGTGGTCTACCTGGACGGCTACGCCGGACCCGGCCGCTACGAGGACGGCACCCCCGGCTCACCCGCCCTGATCCTGGACTCCGCAGCCCGCATCGCAGGCTTCCGCCAGCTCGACTGCTACTTCGTCGAACGCGCACCCAAGAACTACCAGTCCCTGGCCGCCCTCGCCGACGAAGCCAGCGCCCACGGACTGGCCGCACACGCCCTGAAGGGCCACGTCGAAAAGCACCTCGGCCAGATCCTCGAACGCGCCGCCGGAGCACCCCTGTTCGCCTTCCTGGACCCCTTCGGCCTCGGACTTAGCTTCGAGACCCTCACCCAGAAAATCTTCGGCTCCCGCAGCGCCCACGGCACCACCGGACGCCACGCCACGGAAGTACTGCTCAACTTCAACGCCAACGCCGTACGCCGCATCGGAGGACTGCTCACCAGCCCCAAGGACACCCCCGGCAAACCCGCCACGCTGCGCGCCATGGACGCCGCCTGCGGCGGCTCCTGGTGGCGCGAAGAGTTCCTGGCCTCCCAGAACAACACCGAAGCCGTCAGACGCATCACCACCGGCTTCGCCGACCGCGTCGCCCGCACCGTCCGCGGCGGCTACTGGACCATCGACGTCCGCAACCGCGCCCACCACCAGGTCGCCTACTGCCTGGTCCACTTCAGCCGCCACAAGGAAGGCATGTGGCTGTTCGGTGAAGCCGCCAGCCTCGCCCAGGTCGAATGGCGCCGCGCCTGCCTCCCCCCGCCCGAGGAAGGCACCCTCTTCAACGCCGGCGACACCTTCGACGACGAAGAAGAACAGCGCGCCCGCGCATGGGTGGCAAGGATCCGCAAGAACCTCGAACACCTCCAGCAGCAGCTCGGCACCTTCACCATCGACGACCATCAAGGAGACGTCCTCGCCGGCGTCCTCGGCCAGGCCCGCAACAAACACATCAGAGCCGCAGTGAAGCAACTCCACAAAGACGGCAAGACCAGCTGCAACGGAGTCGGCGACGTACGCAAACTGCGCGTCACCCCGCCCCCACAACGGCGGCAACCATGATCGCAAGCCCCCGCGACGTTCAACGGCTCACCGACCACCTGCGCTCCAGCCTCGGCGACGGACCGTTCTCCGCGCCCGGCGGCTGGACGCACATGGGCGCCGTCATCTGCGACGCCAGCTTCCAGGCACGCCGCAACTACGAGACGACGATCCGCCCGCGGGTCCTCGCCCTGCAGAAGGCATGGCCGGACGCCCGCACTGTGCAGGGCTTCCAAGCACGCCTGACCACCTGCGACCTCGCCACCGCCATGAACTTCCACGACCTCCGCAGGGTCACCATCGCCCACCGCATCACCGACCTGCTGACCGCCCACCACGTCGACACCCGCGACGACCTCAACGCCTGGCTCGACCACACAACCAACCGCGCGGCCCTGCGGACCATCCACGGCGTCGGCCCCAAGACGGTGGACTACATCGGCAACCTCGTCGGCCGCTCCCAGATCGCCGTCGACGTCCATCTGCGCGCCTTCGCCGCCGACGCCGGCCTCCCCGCCCTGAGCTACCGCCAGCTGCGCGCAGCGTACGAGGCCGCCGCCGCCCAGCTCGGACACGACCGGGCAGGAATGGAGCACACCGTCTGGCGCTTCAAGGCGCAGGCCCACTAAGCAGGTCTACACCGCGCTGGACCTTCTTCTTGATCAGAGCACCACCGTGCAGGACTGGCAGGTCAACCTGGGTCCGGATGACAAGCACCCCGCCCAGGTAGTCACCGGCGCGGGCGGCGCAGGTTCTCCTGTGAGGACAGCAGCCCGAGGACCGCGTGCTCCTGGTGATACTCGCGCCATCGTTCAGCCAGTGCACGGTCGGTGAACTGCCCTCGCCCTGGATCGCTCGACGTAGTCAGCTCAATCGTGTCCCATCCGCCACTGGCCTGGGCGAACGCCGCGGCGAGTTCCGCAAACGACGGGCCGCGATAGTAGCTGACGTGGGTGTCGGTGATGTCCAGCACCCTCCCGGATTCGTCCGATACCAGGGTGTTGGCCGCCACCCGTGAGGTGAAGTAGGCGCTCACATCATCCTTGACCTCGACGCGCATCGCGCTGGACACCTGCTGCCGGTAGCTCGGGGGCCGTAGACAGGCCAGGTAGGAGAAGTCGATACGGGTGCCGTCGATGCGGATCACTTCGAATCCCGGGTACGGCCCCTGGAGCGGTGGCGCGATCGCAAAAGACTTCACGCCCACGCCGATCTTGACATCGGCCTCTTCGTGCATGTCGAGAAGGTCCAACAGGAGCAGGTGATCCGCCTCCTTGTCCACGAGGCTGCCCACGCTGTACCCGTACAGCACGTCACGGACTGCTTCCTGCGCCGCCTTCTTCGACGGGTACTCCCGGGATCCGATCCAGAACTTGGGCAATGACCCTCTCCTCTTCTGTGTACGGCAGTGCTGCCCGCCCGCAGTCTGGTCTATTCGGTCTCTACGAACTGTCCCGAGAGGCTGCCCGGCACAGGAAGAGACGGAAGGGGCCGCCACATTCGAACAGAGCAGTGCGGTGAGCTGAACGAACTCCACCCACCCGGGCCTGACCACGCGCCCGGACGCGACGCTCACCGCGCGGCCGTCCACCCGCGGAGTCGCGCGCCCGTAGGCCGGCCAGCAGCGACCCTCGCCAGCGCCCACCCGGGCCCAGGCAGGCCCGCCCACACCGGCACACGCTGCCGGGCATCTCACAGGAGACGGAGGACACCAGGTCCAAAACCAGCAGGTACGCGCTCTGGCTACGCTCCCGGGCATGAGCACTTCCGCCGCCCACTGCGACTGGCTACCGGACCACCAACTGCATGTGGCGCCCACCCTGGCCCATGTGGACCAGCTGATCGCGCACATCACGCGAATCGTCCACGACTACACCGACCAGGGCCCGTTGGCCCTCACGGAGGTCGTGCACGGCGATCGGTTTCACCTCAAGGTGACCGCTGTCGCACCGATACCCGAGGTACTGCCCCGCCTGGTCGCGGATGCCCTCACTCAGCTCCGCGCCGCCCTGGAACATACCCTGTACGCCGAAGTCGAGCACCTTCTGCAGCGCCCACTGACTGACCAGGAAGCACGATGTATCGAGATGCCGGCGTGCACCGAGCCGGCCCGCTTCGATACCTGGCTCGCCCACGGGCGACGGAGCCGACTGGCCCCACTAGCCGCCGGTACTGTGCTCGCCGAGCGCATCCGAGCACTGCAGCCCTTCCAGCGCCGCGACGTCGAGGACCACCCGCTCCGGCTGCTGGCCGAGCACACCAACCTGGCCAAGCACCGCACCCCGGCCGTCGCTGCGACCCGCCTCGGCGCCGTCTATCCCGACCGCCCCCACCCCGATCTCACCGTCGCACTCCCTCTGGAGCACAACCCGCAGCCCGGACACGCCCTCCCTCTCCAGCCCGGAGACATCCTGGCCAGCGGCCCCCGCGATACCAGCATTGCGCTCTCGATCGTCCCGCCCGTCTGCCTGCAGCGCCCGCACACTGGGGTCTGGAACATCGCGGTGAAGGAACTGGGCTACCTCGAAGAGTGGGTTCGGACCACGGCCATCCCGGTCCTCATCACCGGATCCCGCCAGAGCACCGCGATCCCGCCCCAGCTCGACATCACGATCGGACACAGCGATCTCCGGCAAGCCCTTCAGTCGGCAGGCACCGCGCCTGCAGCAGAACGGGGCGCCCTGAGCATGCAGGCCACAATCGCTCGCCGTAATCTTCCCGAAATCCTCCATGCCGCCAGTAGGCGCCGACAAAGAAACGATCAAGGCATGGGTGACCTCCCTGGATGACACGACGGCCGTCAGCACGCTCGCCCGAATCGCGCTGGTGAATCCCGACCCGACAGCCCTGTTGCACTATCTACGCGAACTGTGCGCCGATGCTCACGCCTACCAGAGCCGGATGCGGGAGCGACCGGGTCCCGCGGCGTGACGACGGCCCGGATGCGGGAGCGATCCCCGAGAACGATGTCCGCCTGGTTGCCGCGCTCTTCGACGGCAACCAGGCGACCGAGGCCGCCATCCCCGCCTTCCTGGCGTAGACGCCTGCCGACTACCGCGTTGACCTGAACTGGCCTACTGGCAGCTCACCTCGACCACTTCTGCTCTTTTTGCTTTCCCCTCACTGATGGCTTCCACATTGACAGTGACGGTATCTCCCTTGCCGAGCTCCATGAAATGGTTAACCCCTTCTGAGTAGAAGGTTCCCTGCGCGTCGTAAAAAAGGACCGTCACGGCACCGACAGGACACCCTTCCCCTCGGTTCTTGACCTTGACGACTGCCATTGCGTAAGCCGGGTCCGAGTCGGAGCGCATGACGTCCACGATGTTTACATCAGCATCGACTTCAGTTTCGTACTGGCCCAGCCCATCGCTCACGTCCGACGTGTCGTCTTGCGCCGGCTCGTCGTCTCGAACTGGTGCCTCTGCCTCCTGAGAGACCGTAGTCGACTGAGGCTCAGCAGTCTCGGACGATCCTGAGCAGCCGCTCGCTGCAAGCAGGCTAGCTGCGACGGCTATTGCGGCTATAACGCGCTTCATTACAGGCTCCCGGGTTATTCTGACGTTCGCTATTCGCTGGAGAAATTGCACTTCTACACCCCTACGTTTCAGGCTGGCCGACCAGGCCGCTCATCAACGAGCCGGTTCATGAACCCTGCTCAGCATGCACAACACCACAAGACCCACTCCCACGGACAGTGCTGCACGCCCCGCGCGAACGACTGCCTGATCGGCATTCGCCGTCCCTTGTGCACAGGAGTCGGGAAACCATCCATGTAGCGCTGCCACCCGCTCGGCTGGGTGAGGCCATCACTTCACAGCGTCGGCTTCTGATGCCGTGCAAGGAGGCTGGTGAAGAAGTCCTCCAAGAGCCGCCTGCCGCCCGGTTCCTTCAGTTCCCAGCCGCCGAAGCGGTAGATCTCGTATCCGGCGAGCCTGAGCCGACGGTCCTCGGCGACCATCTCCGCATACAGCCGCGGCACCGCGGTATGCGTGATGCGCCCCTGCTCGTCGGGCGGGTTGGGCCGGCTGTAGTGCTGTACCCCGTCGACCTCGATGACGATGCGGGAGCGGTCCGGGGCCAGGAGCAGGAAGTCCATCCGCTGCCGGTACAGCGCGCCGGACTGCTTGCCGCTCTTGCGCGTGTAGGGGTCGTAGTGGAGGTAGACCTGGGGGATCAGCGCGGGCAGGTCGAAGCCGCCTTCCTCGGCGTAACGGGCGCAGTAGGTACGCATCACCAACTGCTCCGGTACGGAGTCCAATGACCGGTACAGACGCCGGTACAGGCCGTTGGCGGCAGTCCTCCCGTCGGTGTCCGGCTGGTGATTCTTCTGCCACCAGGCGACCATCTGCCGCCAGGTGAGTCCGTGAAGGGGCAGTGGGTCGGTGAACACCAGGCACGTGTCGGCGTGACGGACGATCTCGACCTCGTTGTTCACCGCATCCCGCAGCACGATCTCGGGCTTCACCCCGTCGGCGGCGAAGATCAGGTTCTTGAAGCTGCCCGACGGCCCCTTGGTGAAACGCCGTTCGTACTCCAGCTCCTGCAGGTCCTCCAGAGCGTCCCGCGTGGGACCGAGGATCTGCTCGATGCAGTCCCGTCTCGCCTGCCAGCTGCCACTCATGCCGTTGGCGCGCCAGTAGGTTCCGAAGCCGCGCGGCCCGTCGAACGTCCGGAACGGCCAGTCGGGCGGCTCCAGGGCGAGGCGTTCGAGGACTGCGCGGTGAGCTTTCATGACGACGGGTACGTTTTCGTCGTCCAGGTGCCGGCCCTGGCCGTTGGTCCCATGAGCGACGAAGTCGTTGTACAGCAGCCGGGTCAGCGCGATGGCGACCTCCAGATTTGTTCGGCCGGCCGGAGGGCCGAACCGCAGCGACTCGACCGTCTCGACATCGAGCACCCACGGTTCACCCCAGCCGTCCCCGCGGCTGAAAAACATCTCGCTGTCCACGACCCCACCCCTTTGGCCCGGCCAAGAGCATCCTTGGCTCCGCCGCACTCAGTTCACCAGATGCCGCTGACACACCCCGTCTCCCGGACCCCCGCCGGAAGGGGCCCGCGGGCGACGGGATACGGGCTCCCGCGCGGCGACGGAGCGCGCTGGGAGGGTCCGGCAGCAGCCGGCCCAGGAGCCGACCGCCGCCGCAGCGTGGTCCCGGCAGCAGCTCAGGCAGTGTCTACCGGTTCGGCGTAGGTGGTGAAGAGCCGGTCGCCGGTGAGCTTGTGGTGCGTGAGCTGTTCCCCGACGGCCTGCTCGTCCGCCCACCGGTCCGGACTGGAGGCGAGCGCGGCCGCGTAGGCCGTCACGGCCTCCTTCAGCTTCCCGAACAGCCCGGGCGTGATGACGCGCATGCCCGGCACCGCGATGGCCTTGGCGTCGGCGGCCCGGCTGGGGTGGAGCATGACCGGCACAGCTTCCACCTCAGGGTTGTGGTCGTTGAGCCAGCGGACGCTGCCGCCGAGCTGGTCCATGTCCTTCTTCGCGATCGTCGTGGTGGTGCAGCCCGTTTTCAGCTCGGTGACCGCCTGCCGCGCGGCCGAGAGCGCCCACAGGTTGTCCGGGCCCGTGCCGTACAGCTTCTCCGGCCGCGTGCTGGCGAATCCGAGGTGCAGTCCGAGCTGCTGCCAGGCCCGCTCGGCGTCGTCGGAGCGCTCCTCCTCGCCCCATACGACGTCCTCGAACAGCGCCTGCACGCCGAGCCTGAGGCTGACGCCGTCGCGGTACCGGCCGGCCAGGAACTCGGCGGCGGCGCGTGACTGCACCGCGGCCGCCTTGAGCTGGACGGGGGCGCCGCCGTTGACGGGCCGCAGCACGAACGGGTTGTCGTCCAGAGCCCCGGCCAGGGCACGCTCGGCGGCCGCGCGGTCGGTCAGGTGCAGGTAGGCGGCCTTCTGCTCCCGCAGCCAGCCCCGCAGTGGCCTGTCGCTCCCGCCGAGGTCGTTCACCGCCTTCTGCACCCGCTCGGCCGCGGCCGGAGTGCGGCCGGTGGCCGCGAGGTTGAACGCCTCCCGCAGCGCGACGGCCTCGCCCCGCACCGTCCCCTGCTCGGCGTAGCGCACCTCCGCCAGCGCCCGCCGGCTGCGCTGCGTCCACTGCGGCACCCTTCCCAGGCAGGCCCGCAGCGCCTGCCTCACCGCGTCCAGCCCTTCGCCCCTGATCTGCCCGGCGATGTCCCGGCTCAGCTTCAGCTGCGCCTGCGTCGCGGGAGAGAACAGGGCCAGGTGACGGGCCTCGTGGATGGCCGTGGCGAGCTTGGCGCCCAGCAGCAGGACCGCGCAGTAGTCCTCGCCGTCGCGCACGCCGCGGCCCATGCCCTGCTCGATCCGCTGGACCTCCCTCGCCAGCCGGACGGTGCTGTCGGCCAGGGCCACAGCCTCGCGCCGCTCCACCCCGTCCAGGGGCCGCGGGACCCCGTCGAGGATCAGCAGACGGCAGGCACCGGCAGGGAGATTGACGCCGTCGTACTTGTTGACCAGCACCACCAGGCCCACGTGGCCGGCCTGGAGTTCCTTCACGCCCGTCTCGAGATCGCCGACCCGCCAGGTGCGGTCGGCGTAGCGCTCCCACGCCGCCGCGGCCCGGTCGCTGGGCACCAGGACGACGACGTTGACCGGTTCGGTCTCGGCGATGCCGTCGCCGTCTTGGTCCCCGTCGGCGAACTGGCGGGCCAGCACGCGCACGGCCTCCTCGTCCAGGTCCGGGTTGAGTGCCACCGGGGCCAGGATCATCCGCTCCCCGAGGTCGGCGGCGCTGCCCGGCGTGACGGGCTTGGCGACGAGAGCCGGGTCGGCACCGAAGTCGGTGACCAGGGCGCTGTCGTCGGCGAGCGTCGCGGTCAGGTAGACCCGGCGGCGGGCGCGCACGAACGACGGGATGCGGTCGATGGGCGGGCACGAGGGCCTGATCTCGATCGCCGACGACGTCGCCGTCGCGGCGCACAGGTGCAGCACCTCGGCGAGCAGCGGCCACACGAACTTGAAGGCGGTCTCCTCCCGGTGCGGGCGAAGGATCTTCAGCACCTCCTCGCGCTTGTCGACCCACGCCCAGAACGGGATCGGCGCCAGCGCGGTGGGGTCCTTGTCCTGCAGTTCCGCCCAGGCGTTCACCGACTGGTGCCGCAGATCCTGCGCGAACAGCTCCAGCAGCTTCCCGTACGCCTCATGGGCTGCGGGTACCCGCAGCCGGAACTGGTCCTCGGTCCGCGCCAGCGCGGCGTGCGCGTCGTCGACGACGACGATGCCCAGATCGATCGGCTCCCTGCCGTCCCCGACGACACCGAAGGCAGACTTGCCGTTGAGCAGTTTCTGGTAGTTCGTCACCAGCACGGCCTGAGTCGCCCGGAACGCCGGGTCGTACGGATCGTCCGTGGTGGCCACACCGAGCCGGTCGGCCTCCTCGCGGACCTGCTTGACGAGGTAGTTGTCCGGGGTCAGGTAGACCGCCTTGCCGATGCCCTCGTTCAGGGTGCTCTGCGCGATCAGCAGGCCGACGGCCGTCTTACCCCCGCCGGTGTTCTGCTTGATCACCACATCCCGGTCACCGCGCCGCTCGAACCACTTGTCCAGCACCTCGCCCTGCTCATGCCGCAGATACGGCCACGGCCGGCTCGCCAGCCCCGCGTAGATATCCCGGGGCCGCAGCAGCGCCTCACTGTCCCCCGTACCGATCCGATCCCAATCCAGCGCCACTACGCCGTCCTCCCTCACCTGTTCCGGCGGCGTCACGCCGCCTGCACTTCCTCGTCTTTTCAGGGCCGTCGCCCGCCCGGCGACGGCCCTCGCCGCAGCGACGTCCTCAAGGCCCCGGCACGGTCCTGCGGCGGATCCCGAACCCACGCCCACCGACGGGATGCCTCCCAGCCCGCCTGGAAGCAGCGGGCCGGGAGAAACCCGTTCACTGACGGCGCCTGACCCTTCAAGCCGGCACCGCAGGACAGCGGTTGTCTCCTACCGCACCCGGACGGGCAAGGAGATCAACGTCGCGGGCGTCTGCGTGAGATCCACCCGCGGGTGGGCCGAGCCGTCCGCCGGATTCAGCAGCCGGGCCGTCCACCCCTCGGCGACGCGGACCGCCTCCAGGCCGGTCCCCTCCGACAGCGGGAGCACGGTCAACAGGCACCAGGACGTCCGCCGGGACGCGCCGGCCGTGCCGTGGGCGTAGTGCTCGGCCAGCCGGTCGCCGACCGCGCCCGGGCCCTGGCGGCACACGCTGCCCACGTACCGGCACCCACGGCGGTTGTCCCACGCGACGTACACCGCGCAGCTCGCCGCCACCCGGCGGCGCACCACGGCCGGACTGGCCCGGCACACCACCACCGGCGAGCCCCCGCGGCCCTCTGCGTCCGCGGGGACGTCGAGCACCGGGCCCAGCAGCCGCAGGACCGGCCGCAGCGCCTGGCAGATCGCCGCCGGCACAGTCAGAGCCGTGCTCACTCGGCATCCTCCTCGTCCCCGTCGAGGTCCTCGTCGACCACGAAGATCGAGGGATCGGCCGGCCCGAACTTCGCGAGGATCCCCTCGAGCTGGCCCAGCTGCACCCGCAGCGCCTCGACGGCCTCGAAGGCGCCGAAGACCTGGTTGCCGCGCTTCCGGCTCATGCGGGCCAGAGCCCGCCCGGCCTTGTCCGCGCCCCTGACGCCCTGCTCGAGAAGCCGGCGCTGCTTCGCGTCCTCGGCCTCCGCCACCTCCGACGTGCCGCCGGTCTTGGCCTTGGCCTCCGCGCGGTTCTTGGCGACGGTGGCCAGGGCGTGGGCCGGGTCGGCGGCGTAGACGAGGTCCCACTCGTAGTCGAGGATCTCCTGCACACCGGACTTGTCCCGCATGGGCTCGCCGTCGCGGACCACCACACCCTCGACCTCGCGCTCCTGGGTGTGGAACAGCTTCGGCAGCACGGCCGGATCGGCGGCGACATGGGCGACGGCGATGGAGTGCAGCATCCGCAGCCCGCCGAAGGTTTTCGACAGCAGCGTCAAGAGCTTGACCGGCGTCGCCCGGAAGGGCGCCTTGTAGCTGTCGCGGTCAGTGCCCTCCTTCGAGCCGCGGTCCCGCGTGATGTACCCGTCGAGGATCGCCGCCGTTCCGCCCAGCACGGTCAGCTCCGCGACGGCATCCTCCCCGCCGGCCAGGGCACGCTTGAGGATGTCGTCGAGAACCCCGAAGGCGTCGTCGCCCTCGGTCAGCTCCCACGGCTGCTTCCACACCCGGTCGGTGATCGTGCCGCCGTTGCCGAAGGCCCGCAGCGGCTGCTCGATGCCCTCCTTGCTGCGGTAGGCCGACAGCGCCATGGGCGCCAACCGCTCGCTGATCTGCTGACGGAAGGCCCTGCGCATCCCGAACTCCTGCTTGATCAGCAGGTTCATGGCGTCCGCCTGCGCTCCGGCAAGCACCGCGTGCTGGTGGACCGCAGCCGACCACAGCCGGTGCGCCGGCACCCCGAGCAGCTCGTGCATGGCCTGCGTACCCACCGTGCCCGACAGCACCCGGTACACCTCCGGGGTGATCAGGCCCTCGCGCAGGGCGTGCCGGTAGACCCGCTGCATGCCCTGCGTGTTCTGCGCCCCGTCCGTCCAGGGGGTGACACGGACGTGCAGGGTGGCCAGCAGGTCGTCCCGCGCCGCCACCAGGTCCGCCAACGGCCCACCCCCGTCCGCCTGCGCACCGACCACGACGATGGCGGGGAAGGCCAGCGTGTGGCCATCGCGACGGGTCGCCTCGGTCAGCGTGGGCGCCGCCAGGTTCTTACGAGTCCGCTCCGTCAGGTCCTTCACCCGCCGCCGCGCGGCCGCCTGCTCCGCACGGCTGCGCCCACCGGACCGCTCGGTGGAACCGATGACGGAGGCGATGCAGGCCGAGATCGCCGCATCGATGTCGCCGCCGGTGCGCGCCAGCCACATGCTCACCATCCGGCTGTTGCCGTCGCCCGCGACCAGGAACGTGTCCTCGGTGCCGTCGTCGAACACCACCCGCATCACAAACAGCGTCAGCGGCTCCTTCACGCCCTGCTGCAGCACACTCGACGTGTAGACGTTCTTGCCCTTCTGGGCCCTGAACGTCTTCCGCATGCTCTCGTCCACCGCCTTGGCCAGCGCCTTACGGTCCCGCATGGGTACCGTGAAGACCGCGAGCGGCTTGCCGGTCTCCGGATCGACCACGGTCTCGTACGCCGGCACCACCGACGTGGACGGCGCCACGTCCATGGCCGTGTGCAGCTGGTCCGCCCACCGCTGGTTGATGAAGTCCGGCAAGACATCGAGGTCGAGGTAGCGGTAGTGCGGCGGGGTCACGTACAGCATCCCGCCGACGACCGGCTTGGCCGTCAGCAGGTTGATCGGCTCACGGGCCACGAGCGCCTGCAGCCGCTTCGGGTCCACCGCACCCGAGGTCACGGCGTTCGCCGCGGCCTCGTCCAGGGAGACCTCGGAGTTCGCGAGCAGCTCCTTACGGGTGCCGCGGAGCTGGGGCACCGGCAGCGGGTCCGCGACCGGCTCGGGGCGGCGCAGCAGGGGAGGCAGGCCCTCGTCGGGCTCCTGCCCGTCCGGGCCGTCGAAATCGTCGAACGAAGAAGTCACGATCTGCCCTTCCTGGGCATCGCGCGCAGCAGGAAATACCCGCGGGCAGGGCGTGAGCCACTACCTCCACTGCGCGCCACCACAGGGGGCGGCGAGCGCCGTCACGCTCCACCAGCGGCTCATGTCTCCGCGATGTCCCGTGCCGACCGGCGTTCCACGGTCCTAGGCGAGCTGCTGGTCAGTCGGATCCCCAGGGGACCGAACTCCCGTCGACGACGGGTGCCAGCCGCTCTTCGTACCACAGTTCGAACCCTGCGGCATGCAGTTCCATGTAGCCAGAGCGGTGCGCAGCCGACGACAACGAACTCCGCCGGCTCCACCCAAGCGTACGCCCATCTCCCCCTGAACTACGCGCACTTCAAAAATGCACCTCACAACCACCGAAAATGCCAGGTCAATTCGGCAAGCACGACTCCAACGCCGTTCATGGTCTAGGCCACGCGGTGCCGATCATTAGACAGGGCAGGCCCAACGTGAGTTCGGCAAGCGCCCCGCTCCCGGCGGCAGCCACGGGGCACATCCGGAGGCCGGGCGCGCTCACACTGTTCGGCTTCCGCCCACGCGTCCCACACTCCGAGCTCCCGACACCACCGTGAGGTTGTCGACCAGCCGCTGCGCGACCGGCTCCTCCAGCGCGAGGATCCGCTATCGCAGCGCTGCGAACTCCGGCCGCAGCCCCCGGCCGACACCCACGGACGCCCCGCGAGGTTCTTCCCGTCCAGGGTCGACCGGTGTGACCAGATAGAAGCGCCGCCCCCACCCGGGGGCCGGCAGGAAAGGAGCCCGACCGTGAACAGAACGCGACAGCCCGGGCCGGATGCCGCCCGCCGGGTCCTGCTGTGGCTGCTGGTGACCGCCGCCGCCGTGCTTGCTGCCCGGAGCCAGCAGTGGACCAGCGCCATCACCACAGCGACCGCCGTCTACGCCGCCGCCGGCCCGGACCGTGGGAGGCATCTGTGACCCGCACTCCACCCACCGCCACGGAACTCGCCCTGGCCGCCGAGGTCAGCTGCTGCGGACTCTCCGTCACCCCCCACCAGCTCGAACGCTGGCGCGCCAAGCGCTGGCTGGCCCCCACCGACCAGTGGACCGAGCCCGCAACCAGCGCACTGCGCCCCGACATCGTCCACCGGGCCGCATGGCTCGCCGCCCTCTCCAGGCCAGGCCGCGGCATCAGCTGGATCGGCTGGACGTTCTGGGCGATCGACGCCACCGAACCGACCGCCGCACTACTGCGCCAGGCCCTGATCCGGACCATCCAACTGCCCCTTCACCGGGCGGGCATCACCCTCGCCCAGATCCCGCAGGGCGACAGCGACGCCGCCTTCGAAGCCCGCCAGGACCTCGCCGAGCGGCTGCTGCAGGGGCGGCGCGCCATCGGACGGGACCTGGACGGCCTCCTGCGCACCCACGCCGGCACCGCGGGCATCGCCCTGCCCGAACCCCGCACGGTGTCTAACCCCTTCGACGCCGCCCTGATCCGCATCGGCGCCCGGCTGCTGACCGGCGGCACGGCCGACGTCAGCTCCGAAGAACTCACCGAGGCCTGGCGCAGCGTGTGGACCGGCCCGCCCGAACAGCTCGACCGCATCACCGCGGCCCACCTCGCTGCCGACCACACCGGAGCCGACCTGCACGCCATCTCCCCTCTGGCTCACGGACTGCCCGACCTGGTCCACGCCCTCGAGCAAGTAGACGCGCACCTGCTGTGCGAGGCGGTCCGCGCATGCACCAAGGCCTCCTCCACGCTGATGAAACTGCTCCTGGAACGGGCCGACGCTGGGATGCTGACCGTGCTGACGGATGACGTGATGTGGGACCAGTGGGTGCGCGCCGGAGGCCTCGCTCCCGCCGGCCGGCTGGGGGAGGCCGCGATCACCCTGAGCACCGTGCAGTACCTCCTCGTCCCCGGCTGGGCCGAAGACCTCCACCGCTACCAGGACCGCATGGACCGCCTGATGGCCGCGCCCACCACGTCGGCACCGGACAACCGTGTGAGGTAGGCCGCCGTGCGCCGGCGGTACCCAGGAGAATCATGGACGCGGCTGCAGGGGCGTGTTGTGTCCCCTCAAGGGGGACACAACACCGAGAAATGTCGTGCTGAGCTGACAAAAATGTCGTGCTGGGCTGACAGAAGTGTCACGTACAGGCGACATCCACGCGGGAAGCCCGTGCAGGGCCGGGACGGCGTGGCCGGGGCCACGGCTGGCGATGACCAGGACCAGGACCGGGAGCGCGGCAGGCGGCGCCGCTGTCCGGCGTTCCAGGTACCCGGCTCGCGGCGCCCTGCACGGCACGCCGGCCGGCGGCACGGGACCCGTCACCCCGCCCCCGGGGCCAAGACCCGACGCCTTTACACCGGGGGAAGCCGCCCGTTGTCCAGGGAAGATGGACCGATGCCGTTGAGACGGGCGGTGGCCTCCAGCGAGCGCAGCAGGGCCGACAGCGCATTGACCGCGGCCATGCCCGATCTTTCCAGTTGCAGGGAGCCCACGGTCTTCCCAAGCATCATGGCCGTCCTCGCCATGCTGTCCGTCTTGGGCTTCACGTCCTCGGCGCAGATGGCCAACGCCTTCGCGAGCGTCATCAACGACTGCTCCAGCTCGGGCGTCCAGTTGATGACGGGGGAAGGCGTCCGGCCGCGGCGAACCAGGGCCCCACGTGCTGGACGGGACAGAGAACGGCCCCGCACCGCCGTGCGGCCGGCAGCAGCGCGCTCCCACGCCTCCTCCCAGCGACCCATGTGCCGGGCGGGGACACCGCAGCCGCGCAGGAACGCCGCGCACTGTTTCCAGGTGGAGGGCAGACCTCTGCGCCCGGCGGCACGCCAGACCGTGGACAGCGGCAGAAGCACGTGCCCGGCAATCCCCGCGTCGGCGGCGCGCGCCTGGAGGACACGCAGGGCAGGGGCGCCGGCGCGTTCGTAGGCGGCGGCCAGGGCCGCGGCCAAGTCGGCCCGGGTACGGATGCCGTCCACGTGCGGCGCCCGCAGACCGGCGAGACGGCCGCGGCTCTCGGCACGCGCGGCCCGCCAGAGTCTGAGGGCCTCCTCCTCTCCGCCGACCCCGCAGGCGCGGACGTACGCGGTGACGGCCCGCTCGACCGGCACACCCTTGGTGAGGTCCACCACGCGCTTGAGCGTGGTCGCCGAGACGGAGCCGGTGCCGTCAGTACCGCCCGTGGTGCGGGAGTTGGACGCCAGCCGGGCGTAACTGCAGCCGCTGCGCTCCTTGAGGCCCACCAGGTGGCCGGCGAGGCGCAGGTGGTTGCGGCCGGGAGCCGGGGTGCTGCCCCGGCCGGGGGTCGGGTTCACGCCATGCCCCTTTCTACCGGGCGCCGTGCTCGGTGTCAGCGGCCGCGCGGACCGCGGCGCCGGCTACCGCAGACAGCAGGGCCCTGCCGCCTCCGGCGACCGCGGTGGTGACGGCGCCGATCACACCGCAGCCCGTGAGAAGGCCGAGCACGTCGCTCACAGGCATGCCGTGCACGCACAGGGCGGCCCCCACGACGGGGAAGACGATGATCCCGCACACCTGTGCGGCGCCCGCCGACCGGCCGGCGGGACGGTCCGGACTAGACGGGGGAACGACTCGGGGATGGTACGGGGACACGATGACGGGAACCTCCGGGTGGGGTGCGCGACCGCCGCCCCCGCATACGGGATCCGGCAGCCCGCGCTGAACGTGCTACTGGCCGCAAAACCGGACCTGCGGACGGCAGTTGATGGCTGCCGTCCTCCGGTGCCGAAGAGGATGGCACGCCCAGGAGCACTCCCGCTCACCCGAAGAAGCACGAAAGTCTTTTATGCCGGTTTCTTGGTCCGTGGGTGTTCCGGACAGCGGATCTCCCTGCAGCCCGCCCAGGCGCCCGTGACCGGCCCCTTCCGTACACCAACCCCCGCCGACCGGTCCGCTGGTGTTTCAGCCGGACTTGCCGCACCGCCCCGTCAGGAAAGATGCTGCCCTCCAACTCGGACGCCGACGCCGCGGCGGGGCCCCCAAGTCCTTGGGGGCCCCGCCGCAGCCTCGGCCCCGAGCCCCCTGAACCGCTACTGGCCGCAAACCGACGCGAACAGGGAACCCTCCGCCCGGCACGGTGATGCGTGCCCGGCGCTCGCGAAGGGGCCGCCCACCGTCACGGGCGGCCCCTTCCACGTCTCACCGCCACCCCAGGCACACCTGCACCCCCCTGCAACGATGCGTACAGACCAGCCGACGCCGCTCCACCCGGGCAGGCAACTCCCCGCCCCACGCGCGAAGGTACAGCCCACCGACATTCCCGTCCCACGCCTGACGCTGCTCACCGTCCGCAACACTCACCCGGGCAGGCCCGCTACGACGGACAGCACTGACGACCACCCGCCCGCAGCGGTCCGCAGCCGCTCAGCGAACGAGGGCGGGGGTAGTGCCGTACACCCCGCGCCAGGCCTCAAGCGCCCCCTCAGGGGAGAGGAAGGAAGCCCGCTGCCGGAGCGCACGAAAGATTCCAGCGGGTGCAGTGGCCGCGGTCGTACACCTTCACACACAAGACCTTGAAACCGGCACCCCCGGCACCGGTCTGCGCGTGCGGCCCGCACCGCACCGCCCGGATCACGCAGTCGTCGCTCCCGTCGCCAACGGCCTGGACAGGTCGATCGATTGGGTGGCCCAGAAGCCTGCGAAAAAATCGCAGAAACCTGCGATTGTAACGCAGAGTAGTCAAGCGGCTGTTTCTCGTGTACCGTCAGTTGTGCAGTCAGATGCTCTTCATGCCAACTCCCGCTCCAAGTACGGGCCGTGGGGCCCCCGGTCCGGGGGGCGGGAATGCAAAGGAGGCATCGGTATGCAGCGGGGTAAGTGGGAGGCGGCGGGCACCGTCCTGAGGGCAATCGCCGAAGGGGCGCGTGCCGTCTACTGGTCGATCAGGCTGGGCTCCTGGCTGGAGTGACCTCTCGCCTGACGCGGGAGGGGAGCTCAACAGCGCTCTGAGCCTCGGTGGCGCGATCAGTGTCACCGAGGCCGTGCACAGCCTCAGGGCGCATATTGGAGCCGGACGGCAGGGGCGGGCCTGTGCCCGTTCGCATCGGCCCGCGAGGTATTCATGAAGGTATTCACGATGGCATACTTAGAGGTATGGCAGACACGACCGTGAAGATCGATACCGAGACACGAGACCGGCTGGCCGCCATCGCCGCTGCCCGGGGCACGAGCGTGCGCGCGCTGGTGGCGGACCTCGCCGTCCAGGAGGAGAACCAGCTGAAGCTGGGCCAAGCCACCGCCGCCTTCCGGCAGGCCGTCTCCCAGCCCGGGATCGCCGAGGCCTTCGACCGCGACTTCGGCGGCCTCCCCCAAAGCGCCGGCCGTATGCACCGGGCGGCCTGACCTTGGACCTGCACATCGACGTCCGCTGGCTCCTTGACCGGCAGGAAGAACTGCTCGGCAAGGAGCTGGCCGTACGGGACTACTCCGGCCTCGTCGCCGCCGTGGCCCGACACCGCGTGAACACCCCGCACCTCGAGGTCGGCCAGCCCGACGCCCACTGGCGCGCGGCCGCACTGCTGGAACAACTCGTCCTGCTGCGGCCGCTGCCCGCCCGCAACGAGTACTTCGCCTACGGCGTCGCCGTGGCCTACATCCGAGCCTCCGGCGAGAGCGTGGACGCCTCCTACGAACCCTGGCGCGACCTGATCACCGACATCCGCGCACTGCGCCTGACGGTGTACGACATCGCCGACCGGCTCCGCTCATTACGCCCCGTCTGACCGGTCAGTCCCCTTCGACGAAAGGACTGACCGCGCAGCGCAACAGGTCTTGAGTGAGAAGGCCACGCAAAGCCCGGCGTATGCAACAACTTCACCAGGACGGTCCGGAAACACAGGGGAGCAGAATGACGGGGGAGATCCCGCAGAACACAGACCGAGCAATCAAGGGCAACCAGCTCTCCTCGCCCGGCGTCGAGGTGCCCGGACAGCGCCCCGGGGCGCCTGTATCCCGTTCGGAGCCACAGGTCGACTTCCCGCCCGTCTTCAACGGACTGGACTACCTCGTCAGCGTGGTGGAGCACCTGTCCGACGATGCAACGCCGCGTGACCTGAAGTACGCCGTGCTACACCTCCAGGCCGGCACTGAGGTCTTGCTCAAGGCTCGCCTCCAGCAGGCACACTGGACACTGGTCCTCCAGGACCTGTCCGCTGAACTCCGCAAAAGCAGGAAGACCCCGATGAGCGAGCGGTTCGCCAGCGGGAACTTCGTCAGCTGCGGAATCGACGAAACCCTCAAGCGGCTGCGTGAGGTGCTGGGACTGGACCTGAACAGCGAACATCTTGCCGCCGTCGCGAAGCTGGGGCAGACCCGCAATGCCCTGCAGCACTACGGGCTGACACAGTCCGCGCCCGCGGTGGAGGCCCAGGCCGCCACCGTGCTGAATTTCCTGCTCGCTTTCCTGCACGAACACCTCCTGCCACACCTGAACGCGGCCGAACAAGCCCAGGTGGAGACGACCATGGAGGACATCCGGCATCGACTGGGCACGATCACCCAGCTGATCCACACCCGGATGAACGGGATCAAGGAAGCACTGGAGCCGTACGCGAACGTAACGGTCGACTGCCCGGACTGCGGTATGCCAGCGCTAGTTGCCGGGACCCCTGTTGCTTGCCGGTTCTGCTACCGCACGTGGACCGACGCCGAATCGGCCACCGCCGACTACATTTACGCCGATATGGTGCGCCGAGCGGCACTGGACCCCCGAGACAACGAAGAAGCACTTACCCACTGGTGTCCCAGATGTGACACCCCGACCATCATCGATGTTGAACGCGACTGGTCGTTTTATCTCTGCCTGGGCTGCGCTGCTGTCTTCGACACCCTCATCTGGTGCAACAACGGCTGCGGCTCCCTGATCGACCCGGATACGAACGACTTCGACATCTGTCCCGCCTGCATGACCCGGCTGCGCGAAAGGACCTGACGATGCCCCAGGTCACCGCAGTGCCTGGCCCCGGACATTCTGACCGCCCGCGCATCCGCATCGTGCGCAACCTGCGGGTCCTGGTGGCCGCGCCCGCCCGCTCCCCGCGCTGCCAAGCGGACGCACACCGGGTCGCCGCCCGCCTGACCTACCTGCCCCGCGTGACACCCCTGCCACCCATGACCCAGCCAGTCCTGACCGTGCCTCCCGGAGCCGCAGACCTGGCACTCGGAGCCGACGCAGACGTCCTCTACCTCTGCGCCCACTCCTACCCCGGACCCCAACCCGAGGGCTTCCTCGACACCGACCTCACAACCCTCAGCAGCCCGCTCACCGCCAAAGCCCTCATCCTCGACACCTGTTGGGGCGCCGCCCCCGCCATACGCCGAACCCTCGCCGCCCTGCGCCCCGCACACCTGCCCCCGCTGGCGCTGCTCGCCTCACACCACCAGGTCCCCTTCGACCACCACGTGCTCGCCGGCCCGCTGCTGGAAGCTCTCCTCACCGGCCCCCGGACCGGCCCGTGGGCACAGCGCCTTACAACGGCGAAGGCCACCGCTCTGGCCGCCAATGAACTGGCCGCACACACCCGACGAGACTGGGCACGATGGCGCGTCTACGCCATTCCCGGAACCCGCCCCACCCCGTAGCCTCCACCCGGAGAGGCACCACGCCTATGTCCGGATTCCCAGAAAATTCTCTCGAAGGAAACACCCTTTCCAGAGGTTGTGGGATCGGCTTCCAGTCTCTATCTAATACTCACTTTGAAGCAGAAGAGGTGGAACAGTTTTGCCAAAGATACATGGCGCATATCTCCTGATGCAGGGTCATCCGCCCCGACCGCCCCCTCTCCTCGCTGCTCGGGCCGAAGGCCCGTTGGCCGCACCGCGCAGCGGGGCCGGCCTGTTGGCCGCGTAGCGGCCCTGGTGGCTGGAGCGCAGCGTAAGCCACCATTGCGGGGCCGCAGTCCCCGCAGCTCCGGGAGCGCAGCGGACGGAGCGTCACCGGCCCGGCACAGCCGGGCCGGT
>NZ_JAPJDM010000036.1:0-49753 GCF_026242095.1 Streptomyces sp. NEAU-W12 | reverse complement strand
GGCGCCGGCAAGGCCTCCGGCGCGGGCGCGCCGCGCGGCCGCGGCGACGCCCCCGGGCGCGCGGCGGAGCGGCCCGCCGGCCGCAGGGCGTCCGGACCCGGGACGACCGAGCGCGGAACCCCCGAGCGCGAAGGGCCGCCGCGCAGGCGCCGCGGCGCGCCGGAGGAGCCTGCGCCGGGCAGGCGCGGGCGCCGGCCGGTGAAGAAGAAGTCGAAGGCCAGGAAGGCTCTGGTGTGGACCGGCGGGACGACGGCGTTCGTGGTGCTCGCCACCGCCCTGGGCGGTTATCTGTACCTGGAGCACCTCAACGACAACATCAACGCCGTCTCCGACGACGGCGCGAGCACCGGTGGCTTCCAGAAGGACAAGGCCATCAACATCCTGCTGATCGGCACCGACAAGCGCACCGGCGAGGGCAACGAGAGCTACGGCGACGCGGGCAGCGTCGGGCACGCCGACACCACGCTCCTGCTGCACGTCTCCAAGGACCGCACGAACGCCACCGCGCTCAGCATCCCGCGCGACCTCATAGTCGACATCCCCGACTGCCCCACGCAGCTGGAGGACGGGACGGAGAAGGTCATCCCGGGCTCCGCCGGGGCCCGCTTCAACACCAGCCTCGGCCAGAACGACCGCACACCGAGCTGCACCATGCGGACCGTCACCGAGCTGACCGGGATCACACCGGACAACTTCATGGTGGCCGACTTCAACGCGGTCAAGACGCTCACCACGGCGGTCGGCGGAGTCGAGGTCTGTCTCGCCCAGGACGTCAACGACAAGGACTCCAAGCTCGATCTGCCCGCCGGGACGCACACCATCGAGGGCGAACAGGCCCTGGCGTTCGTCCGGACCCGCCACGCCTGGGGCAACCAGGGCGACCTCGACCGCATCAAGGTGCAGCAGCAGTTCCTCGGCGCGCTGATGAGGCAGCTCAAGTCGAGTGACACGCTGACCAGTCCGTCGAAAATGATCAAACTGGCGGAGGCAGGGACCGAGGCGCTCACCGTCGACTCCCAGCTGGACAGCATCAACAAGCTGAAGGACCTCGGTCTGGAGCTGGGCAAGCTCAACACCAAGAACCTGTCCTTCACCACGCTGCCGGTGAAGGACAACCCCGCGGAGGCGGTGAGGGCGACCGTCGTCATGGACGAGTCCAAGGCCCCGGAGATCTTGGACCTGATCAAGAACGACGTGTCGTTCACCGAGGTCAAGCAGCAGGAGAAGAAGGAGAAGGCCGCCGTCGCCGCCCGCCTCGAGGGCACCAGGGCAGCGGCCTCCGAGGTGCGGGTGCAGGTCCTCAACGGCGGCGCCCCGGCGGGCAGCGCCCAGGAGGTGCTCACCTGGCTCCAGGTGGAGGAGGGCGTGAGCAGGTCGGAGAACGCCGGCAACGCGGACGAGACGCTGAAGAGGACCACCCTCGAGTACGCGCCCGACCAGGCCGACCAGGCCCGCCGCCTCGCCGACCTCCTGGGCCTGTCCGGCTCGGGGATGAAGCCCGGCGAGAGCGTCACCAACTCCCAGGGGGCGCCCGCGATGACGCTGACCCTCGGCGAGGACTTCAAGGGTGCGGGCGTCTCCCTCACCACTCCGTCCAAGGCGCCGGACGACATCGAGAAGTCCACGGCGGACAAGGTCGAGTGCGCGGAGTGACACGACGCGGGTGCCGGCGCGCCCGCGGGGCGCGCGCCCTGCGGAGAGAGTGACCTCACGGCACCATTTCCCCACCCAATAGGGCGGTTTACCCCTTTTCGCGCCCGAGGAATTCGTCACTGAGGCCCCGTCCCGCCCGGATCGGCGGCTAATGTGAACGCTCCAGTGTGCCCCGGCCGCGAGGACCGTTCCGGCGTCGCGCGCACGGTGGTGACCAGTACGCGCGGACACCCTCCGGAGGGGGGAGGGTGCCGTGTGGCCCCGACGGAGGATCGGACGAGCGTGGACGCGCAGGGCCGTGGGCGGGCGGACAGAGCCGACCCCGCAGACCAATGGGTACTCAATCCGGCCACCAATGAGTACGAACTGCGACTGGGTCCTTCCGCACCGCAGTCGTCCGTCCCCGGACCCCGCGGAACCTCCCCGCACCCCACGAACCAACCGGCCGGCCCCGGCGGCAGGGGCCGCCCCCACGGTGCCGTGCCCGGCAGCCCCCCGCGGGTGCCCGGCCGCGAGGTCCCGCCGCCGCGGCGGCGCGGCACGTCCGAGCCGCCGCCGCGGCGGCGCGGAGGCCGGCCGGGGCAGCGCGGGCCCCGGGCGAGGAAGGCCCTGCTGTGGATCGGCGGGACGACGGCGTTCGTGGTGCTCGCCACCGGCACGGCCGGCTACGTCTATCTGAAGCATCTCGAGGGCAACGTCGACACGACCGACGTCGGCGACGCGGGCTCGGGCAGTTTCAGCAGGGACGAGGCCTTCGACATCCTCGTTCTCGGCACCGACAGGCGCACCGGCTCGGGCAACGAGGGCTACGGGGACGCCGGCAGCGTGGGGCACGCCGACACCACGATTCTGCTGCATGTCTCCAAGGACCGGACGAACGCCACCGCGCTCAGCATCCCGCGCGACCTCATAGTCGACATCCCCGACTGCCCCACGCAGCTGGAGGACGGGACGGAGAAGGTGATCCCCGGGCTGCAGGGTGCCCGCTTCAACCGGAGCCTCGGTGAGGGCGGCCGGGACCCGGGCTGCGCGATGCGCACGGTGGAGAAGGCCACCGGCATCAAGCCCGACCACTTCATGATGGCCGACTTCAACGCGGTCAAGACGCTCACCTCGGCGGTCGACGGCGTCGACGTGTGCGTGGAACACGCGGTGGACGACAAGCAGTCGAAGCTGAGGCTGCCCGCGGGCGAGTCGAAGGTGGAGGGCGAACAGGCCCTCGCCTTCGTCCGGACCCGGCACAGTTTCGGCAACGAGGGCGACCTCGACCGGATCAAGGTGCAGCAGCACTTCCTGGCCTCGCTGATGCGCAAGATGTCCTCGAGCGACACCCTCACCAGCCCCACCAAGCTGGTGAAGCTGGCCGAGGCCGCCACCGAGGCGCTGACCGTGGACACCGGCATCGGCAACGTGAGCACGCTCAAGGACGTCGCCCTGGAGCTGAAGAAGGTCCCGCCGAAGAACATCTCGTTCACCACGGTGCCGGTGCGCGACAACCCCGCGGAGGCGGTGAGGGCGACCGTCGTCGTGGACGAGTCCAAGGCCCCGCGGCTGTTCGCCGCGATCGCCGGCGACGTGTCGCTGACCGAGGTCGAGGAGAAGCGGGAGAGGAAGGAGAGGGCCGCCGTCGCCGCCCGCCTCGAGGGCACCAGGGCAGCGGCCTCCGAGGTGCGGGTACAGGTCCTCAACGGCGGCGCCCCGGCGGGCAGCGCCCAGGAGATGCTCCGCCGGCTCCAGGTGGAGGAGGGCGTGAGCAGGTCGGAGAACGCCGGCAACGCGGACGAGACGCTGAAGAGGACCACCCTCGAGTACGCGCCCGACCAGGCCGACCAGGCCCGCCGCCTCGCCGACCTGCTCGGCCTGTCCGGTGCGGCGCTGAAGCCCGGCGAGGGCGTCACCAACTCCCAGGGGCTGCCCGCGATGACGCTGACCCTCGGCGAGGACTTCACGGGCGCCGGATCACTGCTCGGCGCTTCCGCCGCGGAGGCCGTGGACGTGGAGAAGTCCACCGCCGACAAGGTCGAGTGCGCGACCTGACACCCCACCGGACCGCGTTCGGGACCCGTGCGCGGCCCGTCGAAAGTTGTTGACGTGTAATCGCGTTCCTGGGGCAACTGACTGGCCTGTCGTGCGTCTAACACAACGCAGAACAGGCCAGTTCCACGACGCGAGGAGTACCAGGGGTGGGGAGGGCGACCGAAGTGACGCAGCGCGCCGCGCGGAAGACGCTCCGCGACGACCGGCGTGACCCGGGCCCGGACGACGGCCCCTCGGGCGTCCCGGCCGAGGGCGACGGCGGGCGCGCGGCAGGCGGTGACGGCAGCGGCGAGACACCCGCGTCGGACGGTGACGACGGCGGCATACCCGCGTCCGGCGCCGACGCGCCCGCTTCCGGTGAGGGCGGCGGCCGTCGCCCGCGGCGCCGGATGCTCAGGTGGGCCGCGGCGGCCCTCGCGCTGCTGCTCCTGGGCTCGGCCGGGGCCGGCTACGTCTACTACCGGCACCTGAACGGCAACATCAAGCAGAACCCCCTGAACCTGGGTGACGGCAAGGTCGCCGAACCCACGCCGAACGCCGCCGGGCAGACCCCGCTGAACATCCTGCTGATCGGCTCCGACGCCCGGGACAGCAAGGAGAACCAGGAGCTCGGCGGCGCCCGCGAGACGTTCGGCTCCACCCCGCTGGCCGATGTGCAGATGCTGCTGCACCTGTCCGCCGACCGGACCAACATGTCCGTGATCAGCATGCCCCGCGACACCCTCGTCCGGATCCCGAAGTGCACCGACCCCGAGGACGGGACGGTGTACGAGGCGAGCAACGGGCGGACGATGACCAACCAGAGCCTCGGACACGGCGGTCCGGGCTGCACCGTGGCCACCTGGCAGGAGCTCACCGGCATCCACATCGACCACTTCGTCATGGTCGACTTCGCCGGGGTGGTCTCCATGGCCGACGCCGTCGGCGGCGTCCCCGTGTGCGTGGACGCCAACATCCTCTCGCGCGACAGCCGGGGCCACGGCTCCGGCCTGAAGCTGCCCGAGGGCACCCACCCGGTCAAGGGCGAGCAGGCCCTCCAGTGGCTGCGTACGCGCTACGGCTTCGAGGACGGCAGCGACCTCGCCCGTGCCAAGGCACAGCACATGTACATGAACTCGCTGGCCCGCGAGCTGCGCGAGAACGCCACCCTGAGCAGCCCCAACAAGCTGCGCAGGCTGGCCGAGGAGGCCACCCGGGCGCTCACCGTCGACCCCGGCCTCGACACCGTCAAGAAGCTGTACGACCTCAGCAACGAGCTGCGCAAGGTCGAGCCGGAGCGCATCACCATGACCACGATGCCCAACCGGTACGTGGGTGCCCGCGTGGAGCCCACCGAGGACGCCGAACAGCTGTTCCGGCTGGTCCGCGAGGACATCGCCCTGGACGGCAAGGACGAGGAGCCGGCCCAGGACGGGGAGCCGGCCCAGGACGGGGAGCCGGCCCAGGACGGGGAGCGGGCCCGGGCCGAGAGGGCTGCCGCGGAGGCGGCCGAGGAGGAGAAGGGGGACGCGTCCGCCGAACCGGCCACCCCCGACGCCGAGATCGCCGTCCAGGTCGTCAACGGCACCCGCACCGACACCCTCGCCGCGGCGTCCGGCCGTGCGAGCACCGTGGCCGGGCTCCTGCACGAGAAGGGGTTCACCGGCACGTCCGCCGACACCGCCGGCTCCCTGAACGAGCAGCTGACGCTGGTGCGCTACCCGAGCACCGACCTGGAGAGCAACGCCCTGCGCGTCGCCGAGTCGCTGGGCATTCCGGAGAGTTCGGTGCGCCGGTCCACCGGCGTCTCGGGTGTCACGGTCGTCGTCGGCGCCGACTGGCGTGAGGGAACGGAGTACGAGGCACCCGCACAGGACGACACGACCCCCGAGTCGGCCGAGGCCCTCAACGGGGCGGACGACTCCGCCTGCATGAAGGTCGACCCGAACTACACCTGGTCCTGACAGGAGCCGGGGAAGACCGCGCGTTCCCGGACCGGGCGCCCCGTGCGCCCTGTGGTGGTCATGGGGCAAGGGGCGTAGGACTGAAGAGTGGGGGCCGGTTCGCGGCCCCCACCGTTCCCCTGGGAGGAATCATGACCCGGTCCGCCGCCGCGTCCCCCATGAGTCAGGAGATGCAGGACTGCGTTCAGGCGTGCATGGACTGCCACAGCACGTGCGAGGAGACCATGAGCTCCTGTCTGCGGATGGGTGGCCAGGCTCCCGCGCAGATCATGGGGGCTCTCATGGACTGCGCCGACATGACCCGCATGTGCGCCGACATGATGATGCGCCGCTCGCCGCTGGCCGCCGAGATGTGCGCGATGTGCGCCACGGCCTGTGACCTGTGCGCCGAGGCGTGCATGTCCATGCCGGACGACGCGCAGATGACGCGCTGCGCGGAGTCCTGTCGCCGCTGCTCCGAGTCCTGCCGTGCCATGGCGGGCGCCACGATGTGACACCGGACGTCCACACCGGCACCGGAAGAGGCCGGACGCCGGACACGTCCGGGGGCACCCCGCGGGGTGCCCCCGGACGTTCGGCCGCCCGTCCGCGTCGGCGCCGTGGGGCTCAGTCGCCCTTGACGGTGACCTTCTCGTCGTTCTTCAGCTCGTCCACCAGCTGCTTGACCTTCGCCTTGTCCCAGAGCAGGTTGCCGCCGGTGGAACCCGCGAGAGGCATGTTCAGGGAGGTGCCGTCGCCGCCGCTGACGCCCTTCATCGACCAGAACATGTCGGCCAGGCCGAACAGGCTCATGTCCTCGTCGACGACCAGCGAGTCCAGGCCCGCGCCCATGGTCGGGTACAGCGTGAACGGGTTCAGGACCGTGCCCGGCGTCGCCACCTGGTTCGCGAGGGCGGAGAGGAACTTCTGCTGGTTCTTCGTACGGTCCAGGTCGGAGCCGGCCAGCGCGTACCGGGTGCGGACGAAGGCGAGGGCCTCCTCGCCGTTCAGTGTCTGCTTGCCCTTCTTGAGGTCGGCGCCGGACTTGGTGTCCTTGATGTCCTGCGGGATGTCCATCTCCACACCGCCGACCGCGTCCACGATGTTCGCGAAGCCGGCGAAACCGATCTCCACGTAGTGGTCGATGCGCAGGCCGGTGTTGAACTCGACGGTGCGGACCAGGAGTTCGGGTCCGTCCTCCGCGTAGGCGGCGTTCAGCTTCACCTGCCGGCCCGTACCCTGGTACGTCTTGCCGGACTCGGATCCCTTGAAGGTGGGTATCTCCACGTTCGAGTCGCGGGGCAGCGAGACCAGGGTGGGGCCGTTGCTGCCGGTGTGCAGGATCATCATGGAGTCCGTGCGCTTGCCCTCGGCGGACCCGGTGCGCAGGTTCTTCTTCTGCTCGTCGGTCAGCCCGGCCCGGCTGTCGGAGCCGACGATCAGGTAGTTCGTGCCCTCGCCCGCCTCCGGCCGGTCCAGCACGATCGACAGGTCGACCTCGCGGTTGAGCTTCGAGTCGGCCCAGAAGTAGGTGCCCACGGTCGTCACGACCAGCACGGCCGCGACCGTGATCGCCGTCACCTTGATCCGGCGGCGCCAGTCGGGCGCGGGACGCTGCGCGTACCGGCCGCCGTCGCCCGGGCCTCCGGGGCCGCCGTGGCCGCCCCCGCCGGGGGAGCCGTAGACCCGGCCCGTGTTGTAGCCGCTGTCGTGGTCGCCGCCGTGCCCGCGGCCGTCCACGTACGACGGCTGCTGCGGCACTGCGCCGCCGTACGCCCCCTGGCCGGGCGGGGCCGCCGGGCCGCGGCGGACCTGGCGCATGACCCGGGCGCTCTCGGGCTGTGCGCTCGCGCTCCCCTGTCCGTAGCGGGGGCCGCGGTTGTCGTCGGACCAGGCCTCGGGCCAATCATTCATGCGCCTTAGTGTGCAGGTCCGGGCTGTGCGCCGTACCGGTCCCCGGGAAATAGGGGCAGCGCTGTTGCCAAGCTGACACAAATTCCCGGGATGCGGCCTCGGCATAAGGTGGAGGCCATGACAGATCAGGCCCCAGCCCCACTCACGGAGTTTCCCGGCACACCCGACATCCCGGGCAAGCCCGTCTCGGCGTCGCGGACGACGCTCAGTCACATCATGACCCACAGCGACACCAACCTCCTGGGTACGGTGCACGGCGGCGTGATCATGAAACTCGTCGACGACGCGGCGGGCGCGGTCGCCGGACGGCACTCCGGAGGGCCCGCCGTCACCGCGTCGATGGACGAGATGGCCTTCCTCGAACCGGTCCGGGTCGGCGACCTGGTCCACGTGAAGGCACAGGTCAACTGGACCGGCCGGACGTCCATGGAGGTCGGCGTGCGGGTCCTGGCCGAGCGGTGGAACGAGTCCGCCCCGGCCACCCAGGTCGGCTCGGCCTATCTCGTCTTCGCGGCCGTCGACGCCGACGGCAAGCCGCGCCGCGTGCCCGAGGTGATACCGGAGAGCGAGCGGGACCGGCGCCGCAACCAGGAGGCCCAGATCCGCCGCACCCACCGCCTGGCCCGCCGCCGGGCGATCATGGAGCTGCGCGAGAAGCGGGCGGCGGACGGCATCGAGGACTGACCTCACCCGTCCCCCGCGCGGCGGGGCTACGAGCAGCCCACCTCGTCGCCCCGCACCACCCCGAACTCGTCCTTGCCGGGGTCCTGGGCCCGGACCTTGCGGACCTTCTCGAAGTCGCCGCCGGCGATCACCTTCAGAGTGGCGCCCTGGCCGTTCACCGCACGCAGCTCGCTGCCCGGCAGGGCGGCGGCGAGGGACCTCGCGGAACGGTCCCAGCGCGGGTCGTAGGCGACGACGGTCCGCTCCACGGAGCGGTCCGCCGCGTTGACCGGGACGCTGGTGGTGTTGAAACCGGTGGCCGCGAGGGCCGCGTCCACGCGGCGGCCCAGGCCCTTCGTCTCCGTGCCGTTCTCGACCTGGACCCTGATCTGCCGGGGGTCCACCGGGACGCGCCGCGCCGCGTCGGGCGACGACTGCGCGGAGAGCGGCTCGTCCTCGCGCAGCGCCCGGAAGATGTTCTCGGACTTCTCGGGGTCCCACTTCACCGTCGACCCGATGCCCTCGACCGTGCGGCCCGCCGTGCCGAGCGGCACGGTGGTGAACTCCGACGAGGCGGGCGAGAAGGTCCGCATCGCCCGCCCCAGGTCCAGCATCTCGTCGGTGCCGAAGCCCTTGTCCGCGCGGACCGAACCGAGCACCGCGCGGGTCACGTCCCGGAACTTCATCGGGTTCAGCAGGATCCCGGAGGACGTCGCCCGGTCCACCAGGGCCGCCATGAAGTGCTGCTGGCGCCTGATCCTGCTGAGGTCGGCCGCGCCGTCGACGTGCCGGGCGCGCACGTACTGCAGGGCCTCGCCGCCCTCGAGGGTGTGCCGGCCTGCGGGCAGGTCGAGGCCGGTGTGGCTGTCCTTCAGGGGCTCGCTGGTGCACAGCTCGACGCCGCCGACCACGTCCACGGTCTTCATGAAGCTGGTGAAGTCGAGCTCCAGGTAGTGGTCGATCTTCACCCGGGTCATCTTCTCCACCGTGCGCACGGTCAGCTGCGGCCCGCCCTCCGCGTACGCCGCGTTGAGCTTGACGGGGTGCCCCTCGTGCTCCTCGCCGCTCACCTGGTCGGTGTGCGCGGGCGTCATGGCGTACGAGTCGCGCGGCAGGCTGACGACGCTGGCACGCTCCCGGTCCTCCGAGATGTGCACGATCATGATCGTGTCGGTGCAGTTGCAGGGCGCCCCGCCGAGCCGGTACTTCCGCCGCTCCCGGGCTCCGAGTTCCTCGCGTCCGTCGGTGCCGACGAGCAGGATGTTCGTGCCGTGCCCCGCCTCGGGGCGGTTCTTCATGTCCCGGAACGGGTCGACCCGGTCGATTCCCGCGTCGAGGCTGCTGACCACCGCGTGTCCGATCCCGGCGGAGGCGAGCACCAGGACCGACAGCGCGGTCGCCGCCCGCCCGCCCCGGCGCGGCCTCCGGCGCCCCGGTGGTTTCGGGCCGCCTTCCCGTGGCGGCTGCGGTCGGCGCTGCGGCGCGGTGCGGGGCCGGGGGGACCGTGACGACGCGGGCAAGGGGACACCTCCGGACGAGGGCCGCACGAGGGGATGCGGGCGGGGCGCGGGGGCGTACGGGACATACGGGGCATACAGGGCCGTACGCGGGATCCTGAGCACCGTAGGCCGATACGATCTGCGGCCCGGCGCAGCCGCACCCGGCGCGCGCGGCGCTGTCCCCCGTTCGCGGTAACGTGAGGCTCCTATGAACGCCAATCCCGACGTGCGGCTCCCCGCCGTTTCCGTGATCATGCCCGTGCTCAACGAGGAACGGCACCTGCGTGGCGCCGTCCGCGCGATCCTCGCCCAGGAGTACGCCGGCGAGATGGAGGTCGTGATCGCCCTCGGTCCCTCCACGGACCGCACGGACGAGATCGCCGCCGAGCTCGTGGCCGAGGACCCGCGGGTGCACACCGTGCCCAACCCCACCGGCCGCACCCCGGCCGCCCTCAACGCGGCGATCGGGGCCTCACGCCATCCGGTGGTGGTCCGCGTCGACGGACACGGCATCCTCTCGCCGGGTTACATCGCCACCGCGGTACGCCTCCTGGAGGAGACCGGCGCGCAGAACGTCGGCGGCATCATGCACGCCGAGGGCGAGAACGACTGGGAGCACGCGGTCTCGGCCGCGATGACGTCCCGGATAGGTGTCGGCAACGCGGCCTTCCACACCGGCGGCACGGCCGGCGAGGCCGAGACCGTCTACCTCGGGGTGTTCCGGCGCGAGGCACTGGAGCGACAGGGCGGCTACAACGTGGAGTTCGTCCGCGCCCAGGACTGGGAACTGAACTTCCGCATCCGCGAGGCCGGCGGGCTGATCTGGTTCTCGCCGGAGCTGAAGGTGTCGTACCGGCCCCGGCCGAGCATCCGGGCGCTGGCCAAGCAGTACAAGGACTACGGCCGTTGGCGGCACGTCGTCGCCCGCTACCACTCGGGTTCCCTCAACCTGCGCTACCTGGCCCCGCCGGCCGCGGTGTGCGCGATCGCGGCCGGGGTCCTGGCCGGCTCCCTGCTCACCCCGTGGGGCTTCGTCGTGCCCGGCGGCTACCTCGCGGCGATCGTGGTCGGCTCGGTACCGGCGGGCAGGGGACTGCCGCCGAAGGCACGCCTGCAGATCCCGGTGGCCCTGGCCACCATGCACATGTCCTGGGGCTGGGGCTTCCTGACCAGCCCGCGCTCCCTCGCGAAGAAGGTCATCGCCTCCCGCCGCCCCGCGGTCCACGCGCACCCGGACGCGGACGCCCCGGCATGACACGCGAAGGGCGCCCGGGTACGCGTACCCGGGCGCCCTTCGCGTGTCCGTGCGCCGGGGTTGCCGGGGTTACGGCAGGTTCCTGGCCATCACGATCCGCTGGACCTGGTTCGTGCCCTCGTAGATCTGGGTGATCTTCGCGTCGCGCATCATGCGCTCGACCGGGTAGTCGCGGGTGTAGCCGTAGCCGCCGAGGAGCTGGACGGCGTCCGTGGTGACCTCCATGGCCACGTCGGAGGCGAAGCACTTGGCGGCGGCGCCCTGGAAGGTGAGGTCGGCATCGCCGCGCTCGGACTTCGCCGCGGCGGCGTAGGTGAGCTGGCGGGCGGCCTCGATCTTCATGGCCATGTCGGCGAGCATGAACTGGACGCCCTGGAAGTCGGCGATCGGCTTGCCGAACTGCTTGCGCTCCCGGACGTAGCCCTTGGCGTAGTCGAGGGCGCCCTGGGCGATGCCGAGGGCCTGGGCGGCGATGGTGATGCGGGTGTGGTCGAGGGTCTGCATCGCGGTGGCGAAGCCGGTGCCCTCCTCCCCGATCATGCGGTCCGCCGGGATGCGGACGTCGTCCAGATAGACCTCCCGGGTCGGGGAGCCCTTGATGCCGAGCTTCTTCTCGGGGGCGCCGAAGGAGACGCCCCCGTCGGACTTCTCGACGACGAAGGCGGAGATGCCCTTGGAGCGCTTGGCGGGGTCGGTGACCGCCATGACCGTGTAGTACTCGGACTCGCCGGCGTTGGTGATCCAGCGCTTCACGCCGTTGAGGACGTAGGTGTCGCCGTCGCGGACCGCCCTGGTCTTCATGCCGGCCGCGTCCGAGCCGGCGTCCGGCTCGGAGAGGCAGTACGAGAACATGCCCTCGCCCTTGGCGAGCGGGGTCATGTACTTCTTCTTCAACGCCTCGGAGCCGGAGAGGAGCACCGGGAGGGAGCCGAGCTTGTTCACGGCGGGGATGAGGGAGGAGGACGCGCAGACGCGGGCCACCTCCTCGATCACGATGACGGTGGCGAGCGCGTCGGCGCCCGCGCCGCCGTACTCCTCGGGCACGTGGACGGCGTGCAGGTCGCCTCCGAGGAGCGCGGCGAGCGCCTCCTGCGGGAAGCGCGCCTCCTCGTCCACCGCTGCGGCGTACGGCGCGATCTTCGCCTCGGCCAGCGAGCGGACGGCGTCGCGGAGCATGTCGTGCTCCTCGGACGGGCGGTACAGGTCGAAGTCAGCCGATCCGGCCAAGGTCTCTCACTCCAAAGACGACGAGGTGCGACGTGGTACGGCGTGGTACGAAGAAGGGCGACGCCCCGATGACGCTAACTACCGTTAAGTAACTCCTATTTTAGAACTCCCGCCCCCGCGGCAGCACGTGAGTTTGGTGACAGGCGGGACGGCTGCGGGGCCGCAATGGGCGGTAACGGGCGGGATCGCCCCGTGCGACGCGCCCGACGGCCCCCGATATGCTCAGCCCGCACTGGCTTCCGTACACCCCTGGAGCACGCATGGCCCTCAAGATCACCGTGATCGGCACCGGTTATCTCGGTGCGACCCACGCGGCGGCCATGGCGGAGCTCGGGTTCGAGGTGCTGGGCCTCGATGTCGTGCCGGAGAAGATCGACATGCTCCGGCGGGGCGAGGTCCCGATGTACGAACCGGGGCTCGAGGAGCTGCTGCGCCGGCACGTGGCCGGGATCGAGGGGTCCACCGGCCGGCTGCGGTTCACCATGGACTGGGCCGAGGTCGGCGCGTTCGGCGACATCCACTTCGTCTGCGTGAACACCCCGCAGCGGCACGGCGAGTACGCCTGCGACATGTCGTACGTCGACTCCGCGATCGCCTCGCTGGCTCCGCACCTCACCGGTCCCGCGCTGGTCGTCGGCAAGTCGACGGTGCCCGTGGGCTCGGCCGACCGGCTGGCGGCCTACCTGGCCGGGCACGCGCCGGCCGGTGAGGACGCCGAGCTGGCCTGGAACCCGGAGTTCCTGCGCGAGGGCTTCGCCGTCCAGGACACGCTGCACCCGGACCGGGTCGTGGTGGGCGTCAGGAGCGAGCGGGCCGAGAAGCTGCTGCGGGAGGTGTACGCCACGCCGGCCGCCGAGGGCACTCCGTTCGTGGTGACCGACTTCCCGACCGCGGAGCTGGTGAAGACCTCCGCGAACTCCTTCCTCGCCACCAAGATCTCCTTCATCAACGCCATGGCCGAGCTGTGCGAGGCCACCGGCGCCGACGTGGCCAAGCTGGCGGAGGCCATCGGCTACGACGACCGGATCGGCCCGAAGTTCCTGCGCGCCGGGATCGGCTTCGGCGGCGGGTGCCTGCCGAAGGACATCCGGGCGTTCATGGCGCGCGCCGGCGAGCTGGGCGCGGACCAGGCGCTGACCTTCCTGCGGGAGATCGACTCGATCAACATGCGCCAGCGCGGCCGCATGGTGGAGCTGACCCGGCAGGCGCTGGGCGACGGGGCCTTCCTGGGCAAGCGGGTCGCGGTCCTCGGCGCCACCTTCAAGCCGGACTCGGACGACGTACGGGACTCGCCGGCGCTGAACGTCGCGGGCCAGATACACCTCCAGGGCGGCCAGGTCACCGTGTACGACCCGAAGGGCATGGACAACGCCCGGCGCCTCTTCCCCACCCTCGGGTACGCGGACTCGGCGCTCGACGCGGTGCGGGGCGCGGACGTGGTGCTGCACCTGACGGAGTGGCGGGAGTTCCGCGAGCTGGACCCGGCGGCGCTGGGCGAGGTCGCGGCCCGGCGACTGGTCCTGGACGGGCGCAACGCGCTCGACGCCGAGGCGTGGCGCCGGGCCGGATGGCGCTACCGCGCGATGGGACGCCCCACCGCCTGACGGAACGGGTGACGCCGGTTCGGCCGAGGCTCAGTCGGCCGAACCGGCGTCTGCCTGCATTCTGCACCACGGGGCGGGTCCGGTGGTGCCGCTGTGACACCTACGACTTTCCCGGCTGCGGCTGCGACTCCGGCTGCGACTGCGGCTGCGGCTGCGAGTTCGGCTCCGTCTGTGGCTGCGACTCCGGCTGCGAGTTCGGCTCCGTCTGCGACTCCGGGATCGGCTGCGGCTCTGGCTGCGAGTTCGGCTCCGTCTGCGACTCCGGGATCGGCTGCGGCTCTGGCTGCGAGTTCGGCTCCGTCTGCGGCTGTGAGTTCGGCTACGGGCTCGGCTCCGGCTGCGAGTTCAGCTCCGGCCACGACTCCGGGCTCGGCTGCGGCTGTAGCTGCGACTCCGGGCTCGACTACGGGTTCGGCTCCGGCCTCGACTGTGGCTGTAGCTGCGGCTGCGGGATCGGCTGCGGGCGCTTGGAGCGGTAGCGGCGCATCTTGGCACGGGCGCCGCACACCTGCATGGAGCACCAGCGGCCGCGTCCCGCGGGACTGCGGTCGTAGTACGCCCAGTGGCAGTCGGCGGCCTCGCAGGCCTTGAGCCTGATCCACGTACCCGCCGCGACCGCCTCCGCCACGGCCGCCGCGACCCGGGAGAGCAGGTGCTCCCCGTCGACGGGTGCGAGGGCGGCGGAGCCGTCCGCCGGGTCGACGGTGACCACCAGCGGGGCCTTCGCGAGCAGCGTGCCGAGCGGGACGACCGCGCGGTGCGGCGGGTGGCCGGCGTGGGCGAGCAGGGCCGCGCGCAGCGCCTCGCGCAGGGTGCGCGCCGACTCGACGCCGGCCGTGTCGCCCTCCGGAAGCCCGAAGCGGGCGCGGCCGTCCACCGTGTCCAGCGTGTCGGAGCCCGACTCGAGGTCGAGCGTGTTGACCAGGTCCTGGACCAGGGCCAACCCCCCGGGCGCAGCCGATCTCTCACTCATGTCCGGACGGTACCTCTCGCGTCTTCTGCGTTTCCCCTTGCGACGTTACCCCCGATGCGGCAGCATGCAGTAACGGTTACCGGTTACCGGATTCTGCCGGTAACCGGGAGAGTGGGAGATCAGGGACCCGAGGAGGAAGTCATGCCTGTTGCCAAGGTGGGTGCCGTCGTCCTGGACTGCGTCGATGCGCGTGCGCTGGCCGGTTTCTACGCCGGACTGGTGGGCGGCACGATCGAGGACCAGGGCCGCTGGGTGGACCTCCGGTTGCCCGGCGGGCCGACGCTCGCGTTCCAGGAGGCACCTGGACACGTACCACCGCGCTGGCCTGCGCCGGACCACTCGCAGCAGTTCCACCTGGACCTGACCGTCGAGGACCTGGACGCCGCCGAGAAGGAGGCGCTGGCGCTCGGCGCGAAGCCGCTGGACGCCGAGGACCGCTCGCGGAGCTTCCGGGTGTACGCGGACCCGGCGGGGCACCCCTTCTGTCTGTGCGCCGGCTGACACCGGGAGGACGACGGGAAGAAGGGCTCTCGGGCGTACGCCGGTCCGGCAGGGCATCCGTTCCGCCTCTGCCGGACCGGGCAGCCGTGGCGCCGGCCCGTCTCAGCCGTTGCCGCCGACGTCGGCGTCGAGGGACTGCAGGGTCGCGTTCGACGGGCCGCGGGTCGCCCGGAGCCCGCGGGCGGTGTCCTCGGCGGCACCCAGAACCCGCACCGCGTTCTGCCAGGTCAGCTTGGCCAGGTCGGTCCTGGACCAGCCGCGGTCGTGCAGTTCGGCGATCAGGTTCGGGTAGCCGGAGACGTCGCGCAGGCCGTCGGGGGTGAAGGCGGTGCCGTCGTAGTCGCCGCCGATGCCGAGGTGGTCGACGCCGGCGACCTCGCGCATGTGGTCCAGGTGGTCGGCCACCGTGGACACGGTCGCGACCGGGCGCGGGTGGTCCTCCTCGAAGGCGGCGTGCACCCTCATCGCTTCCGCGGTGGTGTCCAGGTGGTGGAAGCCGTGGGCGCGCATGTTCTCGTCGGCCGCGGCCGTCCAGTCGACGGCCTCCTGGAGCACGAACTTCGGTACGAACGTCACCATGGCGACGCCGCCGTTGGCGGGCAGCCGCTCCAGTACGTCGTCCGGGATGTTGCGCGGGTGGTCGCAGACCGCGCGGGCGGAGGAGTGGGAGAAGATCACCGGCGCGGACGTGGTGTCCAGCGCGTCCCGCATGGTCGTGGCGGCGACGTGCGAGAGGTCGACCAACATGCCGAGCCGGTTCATCTCCCGGACCACCTCGCGGCCGAACGCCGACAGACCGCCCACGCCGGGCTCGTCCGTCGCGGAGTCCGCCCAGGCCACGTTGGAGTTGTGGGTGAGGGTCAGGTAGCGCACGCCGAGGTCGTACAACCCCCGCAGGGTGCCGAGGGAGTCGGCGATGCAGTGGCCGCCCTCCGCCCCCATCAGGGAGGCGATACGGCCCTGTCCGCGCGCCGCCTCCATGTCGGCGGCGGTCAGCGCGGGCGCCAGGTCCTCGGGGTGGCGGGCCAGCAGCTGCCGTACGCAGTCGATCTGCTCGAGGGTGGCGGGCACCGCGTCGGGCAGGTCCGCGCGGACGTACACCGACCAGAACTGCGCGCCGACGCCGCCCGCGCGCAGCCGCGGGATGTCGGTGTGCAGGTGGGCGGACTGGTCGCCGGCGATGTCCCGGGCGCCGAGGTCGTAGCGGACCTGCTCGCGCAGCGCCCAGGGCAGGTCGTTGTGCCCGTCGACGACGGGGAACTCGGCGAGCAGCGCGCGGGCGGCGTCGAGGGAGGGGGACGGCACGGGGCTCATTTCCCGAAGCCGAAGCCGTTGCCGGCGCCTTCGGCCCTGGCCCGCAGGCGTTTGCCCTTCTCCGTGGCCTGGTCGTTCAGCTCCTGCTGGAACTCCCGCATCCGGCCGAGGAGTTCTTCGTCGTGGGCGGCGAGGATCCGGGCCGCGAGCAGTCCCGCGTTGCGGGCGCCGCCCACCGAGACGGTGGCGACCGGGACACCGGCCGGCATCTGCACGATGGAGAGCAGGCTGTCCATGCCGTCGAGGTGCTTCAGCGGCACGGGGACGCCGATGACGGGCAGCGGGGTGACCGAGGCGAGCATGCCGGGCAGATGGGCGGCGCCGCCCGCACCCGCGATGATCACCTTCAGTCCGCGGTCCGCGGCCTGCTCGCCGTACGCGATCATCTCGCGGGGCATGCGGTGCGCGGAGACGACGTCGACCTCGTGGTCGATCTCGAACTCCTCGAGGGCCTTGGCGGCGGCTTCCATGACGGGCCAGTCGGAGTCCGACCCCATGACGATGCCGACTACGGGACTGGGGCTCATTCGGTGATCGTGCCTCTCAGGTAGCCGGCTGCGTGACGGGCGCGCTCCAGCACGTCGTCCAGGTCGTCGCCGTAGGTGTTGACGTGGCCGACCTTGCGGCCGGGCTTCACGTCCTTGCCGTACATGTGGATCTTCAGCTGGGGGTCGCGGGCCATGCAGTGCAGGTACGCGGAGTACATGTCGGGATAGTCGCCGCCCAGGACGTTGGCCATCACCGTCCACTTCGCGCGCGGGCGGGGGTCGCCGAGCGGGAGGTCGAGGACGGCGCGGACGTGGTTGGCGAACTGCGAGGTGATCGCGCCGTCCATGGACCAGTGGCCGGAGTTGTGCGGGCGCATCGCGAGCTCGTTGACGAGGATGCGGCCGTCGCGGGTCTGGAACAGCTCCACGGCGAGGTGACCGACGACGCCGAGTTCCTTGGCGATGTTCAGCGCCATCTCCTCGGCACGCAGGGCGAGGTCCTCGTCCAGACCGGGCGCGGGCGCGATCACCGTGTCGCAGACGCCGTTCACCTGCTGCGACTCGACGACCGGGTAGGCGACGGCCTGGCCGTGCGGGGAGCGGACCACGTTGGCGGCCAGCTCGCGCACGAAGTCGACCTTCTCCTCGGCCAGCACCGGGACACCGGCCCGGAACGGCTCGGCGGCCTCCTCGGCCGAGTCGACGACCCACACGCCCTTGCCGTCGTAGCCGCCGCGGACGGTCTTGAGGACGACCGGGAAGCCGCCCGACCGTCGCCCGCCACCACCCTTGCCGGAGGGCACGTCGTGCCCGCCCCCCTCGAGCTCCGCCGCGAACGCGGCCACGTCCCGGGGGTCCGTGACGATGCGGTGCCGCGGGCAGGGCACACCGATCGCGGCGAGCCGGGCGCGCATCACCCCCTTGTCCTGGGCGTGCACCAGCGCCTCGGGGCCGGGGCGCACGGGGATGCCGTCCGCCTCCAGGGCCCGGAGGTGCTCGGTGGGCACATGCTCGTGATCGAAGGTGATCACGTCGCAGCCGCGGGCGAACGCGCGCAGCGTGTCCAGGTCGCGGTAGTCGCCGACGACGACCTCGCCGACGACCTGCGCCGCGGAATCCTGCGGAGTGTCACTGAGGAGCTTGAACCTGATGCCGAGCGGGATGCCCGCCTCGTGTGTCATACGAGCGAGCTGCCCCCCGCCGACCATGCCGACTACCGGGAACGTCACGCACCCAGGGTATCGGTCGAGCCATGGTGGCCGGTTCCACGGTCGTTACCGGCCGCTCCTGGACCGTTCCCGGACGGTCTGCGGCCCCGGCGCCCATCCGCGGGAAGATCGCGCGGACGGGTGGTTAGCATGGTCTGGTTGACGCCACCTCGGCGCTCCACGACGCCACTCCACGGACGGGGGCCGGCACGACCATGGCACGCGGTTCCTCGGGGCCTTCGACGGGCGCCCCGGCCCCGCGCGGCTCCATGCGGCAGCGCCTCGACCGGGCCGTCCGTGAAGCCGTGAAGTTCGGCGCGGTCGGCGGGGCGGGGCTGCTGGTCAATCTCCTCGTGTTCAACCTGGTCCGGCAGGCGACCGATCTCCCGGTGGTGCGGGCGAGCGTCGTCGCGACCGTCGTCGCGATCGTCTTCAACTACCTGGGCTTCCGCCACTTCACCTACCGGGACCGCGACAAGTCCGGGCGCACCAAGGAGATGTCGCTGTTCCTGCTGTTCAGCGCGGTCGGCCTGGTGATCGAGAACGGCCTGCTGTACGCGGCGACCTACGGATTCGGCTGGGACAGCCCGCTGCAGAGCAACATCTTCAAGTTCCTCGGCATCGGGGTCGCCACCCTGTTCCGGTTCTGGTCCTACCGCACCTGGGTGTTCCGCGCACTGCCCGGGGCCGCGGCAGTCGCGGCGGCGGTCCCCGTCGCGGAGGGCGGGCGCGCGGAGGGCGGGCGCGGGGCCGCCGGGCCGTCCTCCCGGCAGCGCGTACCGTAGGCCCCGGGCCGGTGGGTACGCCGGCGCACTCCCTGCTCAGCGCACCGTGTGGCGGTGGTCGTCCCGGGACTTCTGCGGCGGGGTGCGGGACAGGAACAGGCCGAAGACCGCGGGCTTGGCCTGGAGCATCTCCAGCCGGCCGCCGTCCGCCTCGGCGAGGTCACGGGCGACCGCGAGGCCGATGCCGGTGGAGTTGTGGCCGCTGATCGCACGCTCGAAGATGCGGGCGCCCAGGTCGGCGGGGACTCCCGGGCCCTCGTCCGTGACCTCGATGACGACCTGGTTCCCGGTGACCCGGGTGCGCAGGGCGACCGTGCCGCCCCCGTGCATGAGGGAGTTCTCGATCAGCGCGGCCAGCACCTGGGCGACCGCGCCCGGCGTGCCGACGGCCCGCAGGTGCCGCTTGCCGGAGGTGACGATCGCGCGGCCGGCGCTGCGGTAGGCGGGCCGCCACTCCGCGAGCTGCTGCTGGATCACCTCGTCGAGGTCGAAGGTGACGGCCGAACCGGTCCGCGGGTCGCGGGAGTTGGTCAGCAGCCGCTCCACCACGTCCGTCAGCCGCTCCACCTGCGCCAGCGCGATCGTCGCCTCGTCCTTCACCGTCTCGGGGTCGTCGGTGAGGGTGATCTCCTCCAGCCGCATGGACAGCGCGGTGAGCGGGGTGCGCAGCTGGTGGGAGGCGTCGGCGGCCAGGCGCCGCTCGGCGGTCAGCATGCGGGCGATGCGCTCGGCGGAGGAGTCCAGCACGTCCGCGACCCGGTCCAGCTCGGGGACGCCGTAGCGCCGGTGGCGGGGGCGCGGGTCGCCCGAACCGAGGCGCTCGGCGGTCTCCGCGAGGTCGGTCAGCGGGGAGGCGAGCCGGTTGGCCTGGCGGACCGCCAGCAGTACCGCCGCGATCACCGCCAGCAGCGCCACCAGTCCGATGATCAGCAGCGTGCGGCCGACCTCCCGGGTCACCGAGGAGCTCGGCTCCTGGACGGTGACCGTCTCACCCTCCTCACCGGACGCCGAGGCGCCGATGACCTCGCCCTCCGGTTTCCCGCCGATCTCGATGGGCGCCCGGCCGGGCAGACGGACGACGACGTAGCGGTCCTCGGTGACCTGGTCCCTGAGGACCTCGGCGGTGACCTTCTCCTCGAGGAGCAGCCTGCTGTCGACGATGCTGGCGAGCCGCACCGCCTCGGACTCGACCCGCTCCCTGGCGCTTTCGGTGATCGTACGGGTCTCCACGATCACCAGGGACACGCCGAAGACGGCGATCACGACGAGCACCACGGCGAGCGTGGACTGGATCAGTCGGCGGCGCATGTCCTCATATCCGAAGTGTCCGAGAGGTCCGAGGCGTTCGAGGCGTTCGAGGCGGAAGCGCGACGAACGGGGGTGCGGCCCCCCTCCGCGGCGTCAGCTCTTCTCGAAGCGGAATCCCACGCCCCGTACGGTCGCGATGTAGCGGGGGTTGGCCGCGTCGTCGCCGAGTTTCTTGCGCAGCCAGGAGATGTGCATGTCGAGGGTCTTGGTGGACGACCACCAGGTGGTGTCCCAGACCTCGCGCATCAGCTGGTCGCGGGTGACGACCCGGCCCGCGTCCCGGACCAGGACCCGCAGCAGGTCGAACTCCTTCGCGGTGAGCTGGAGCTCCTCCTCGCCCATCCACGCCCGGTGCGACTCGACGTCGATGCGCACCCCGTGCGTCGCGGGCGGCTGCTGCGGCTCGGTGGCGCCGCGCCGCAGCAGGGCCCGCACCCGGGCGAGCAGTTCGGCGAGCCGGAACGGCTTGGTGACGTAGTCGTCGGCGCCGGCGTCCAGACCGACGACGGTGTCGACCTCGTCGGCGCGCGCGGTAAGAATCAGGATCGGGACCGCGTGACCGTCGGAGCGCAGCCGGCGGGCGACCTCCAGGCCGTCCATGCCCGGCAGTCCGAGGTCCAGCACCACCAGGTCGATGCCGCCCCGCAGGCCTGCGTCGAGCGCGCTGGGTCCGTCCTCACGCACCTCCACCTCGTACCCCTCCCGGCGCAGGGCGCGGGCCAGGGGTTCCGAGATGGACGCGTCGTCCTCGGCGAGCAGTACACGGGTCATGGACTGATGGTAGTCCCGCACCGACACGGCCCGGGGTGTGATCACCGACGCCGGCTCCCACCCGGAGCACACCGGATCCTCACGTCCGGAACCCGCGTGCCGCACCTGGAGGTGTGGGGTGGGATCGTGGAGAAAACCTTCGAACAGGTGACCACAGCCCCTCGAAACCTGTGATCCCTGTCTCAAGTCCTTCCATTTCGGGCAGTGTCCTGCCGTATGGTGAATCAACGCCTGTTGCACCACGGGGACCTTTGGCCCAGTTGACGCCGAAGGTCTCTTTCGTGTGCGGGCCGGTCTCCCGCCGGCCCCGGAAGGAACGACCTGTGGCCGGGCCTCGGCGCGCACGGACGCGCGTAGAGGCGTGGATCCCGGTGGTCGCCGTCCGCCGCCCCGTGACCCGGGGCGGCCTCCCCAGGGGCGTGGGGGTGGGCGGTGGGCCCGCCGGTGCCGGCCAGCCCCCCACCGGGCGCGTACACATCACGCGACGCGTCCCGACCCACAAGGAACGACCATGGCGTCCAGCCTGACGAAGGACTCGGTCCCACCGGGAACCCCCGGTTCCGAGAAGACCTTCTTCGGCCACCCCCGCGGACTGGCCACTCTCTTCATGACCGAGATGTGGGAGCGGTTCTCCTACTACGGCATGAGGGCTCTGCTCCCGCTGTACCTCGTCGCCCCGGGCGGCATGGGCCTCAGCGCCGGCACGGCGACGGCCATCTACTCGGTGTACCTGTCGCTGGTGTACCTGCTCACGATGCCGGGCGGCTGGTTCGGCGACCGGGTCCTGGGACCGCGCAGGACCGTCGCCGTCGCCGGCGCGGTCATCATGCTCGGCCACCTGACACTGGCCCTGCCCTCCGCCGGCACCTTCTACGCGGGTCTCGGCCTGGTCGCGATCGGCTCCGGCCTCCTCAAGGCCAACATCTCCACGATGGTCGGCCAGTTGTACGACGGTCCGGACGACCCGCGTCGCGACGGCGGCTTCACCGTCTTCTACATGGGCATCAACCTCGGTGCCTTCGCCGCGCCGCTGATCATCGGCACCGTCGGTGAGAGCGTCAACTGGCACCTGGGCTTCGCGCTCGCCGCCGCCGGCATGGGGCTGGGTGTGCTCCAGTTCCTGCTGGGCAGCCGCCACCTCGCCGCGCACTCCGGCGTCGTGCCCAAGCCGCTGTCCGCCGCGGAGAAGTCCTCCACGCTGCGCAAGGCCGCCCTCTGGGCCGGCATCGCCGCCGTCGCCTACGCCGTCATCGGCTTCTCCGGCACCTACACGCTGAACTGGATCCTGGTCCCGCTGACGCTGCTCGGCGTGATCGTCCCGGTGCTGGTGCTGGTGCGGATCAAGCGTGACCGGGACCTGGACCGGGACGAGCAGTCGAAGATGTCCGCGTACATCTGGTTCTTCGTGGCCGCGGCCGTGTTCTGGATGATCTACGACCAGGGCGGCTCGACCCTGGCGATCTTCGCCACCGCGTCGGCCGACAACAGCGTCCTCGGCTGGGAGTTCCCGGTCTCCTGGTACCAGTCGGTCAACCCGGTCCTGATCATGGCGCTGGCCCCGGTCTTCGCCTGGTTCTGGCTGGCGCTGAACCGGCGCGGCAAGGAGCCCAGCACGATCGTGAAGTTCGGCTCCGGCCTGGTGCTGGTCGGCGCGTCCTTCTTCCTGTTCCTCGCCCCGCTGTCGATCGCCGAGGGCGGCCACAAGGCGGCGGCGGCCTGGCTGGTGGCGATCTACTTCACGCAGACCGTCGGTGAGCTGCTGCTCTCCCCGGTCGGCCTGTCGGTCACCACGAAGATGGCACCCGCGAAGTACGCCTCGCAGATGATGGGTGTCTGGTTCCTGGCCGTCACCGCCGGTGACGCCACGACCGGCCTGCTCTCCATCGCCGGCGTCGACCTGAACAGGCCGGGCGTCGTCGCGATGGAGGCCGCCCTCGCGGTGGTCGCCGGTGTCGCGGTGTGGATGTACCGCAGCAAGGTCAAGTCCCTGATGGGCAGCATCCGCTGAGGCCGCGAGGTCGCGAGGCCGCGAGGCCGTGACCCGGGCGGCTCACTGCGGGCCGCGCTCATGAGCCGGAGGGCCCCGCATCCGTACGTACGCCGGTACGTGCGCGGATGCGGGGCCCTTCGGGCTTTCCCGTCGCGGCGGGCGCGGGCGGACCCGCCACGGTCACGGGGCGGGGCAGGGAGCCCGCGTCCGCGGCCGTGTCGATGCCGGCCCGGTTCGCGGAGTGGGGGGGCCGGCGGCGCCGGCAGCCGGGGCGTACGGGGTGCGCCACGGCTGGTCCCGTTCGGCTGGTCCCGTTCGGGAGGACCCGTTCGGCGGACGGCAGGAAAGACCCCCTCCCCCGCCCCTCCTGACGCCGGGGCAGGTGTGACGGCCCGGCGAGATACGCCGGGAACCATGAGGGAAGGGCAAAGGCGACGAAGACACCATGCGGAGCCGGAGCCGGAGCCGGAGCCGGAGGCGGGGGTGGGGGTGGGGGTGGGACCCCGGTGGGCGGGCGGTGGTGCGGGGCGGGGGCGCCGCGGAGCCCCTGAGGACTCCGCCGGTCAGGCGGGCGCCCCGAGCTCCGCCCACACGGTCTTGCCCGCGACGCCCGGGGTGCGGACGACACCCCAGTCGAGGGAGAGCCGCTGCACGATGAACATGCCGTGCCCGCCGGGCCGCCCCGCCTGGTGCGGGGTACGCGGTGCCGGCTGACCGGTGCCGCGGTCGGTGATCTCGAGCCGGATCACCTTGTTGTCGCAGACGATGCTCAACCGGTCCGGCCCTTCGGCGTGCAGGCAGGCGTTGGTGACCAGCTCGGACACGACGAGCAGGACGTCCTCGGCGGCGGCTCTCCGGTCGGCGGTGGCGGCGGGCAGCCAGCCCCACGCGTGCAGCGCCTGGCGGGTGAAGTCACGGGCGAGGGGAACGACGCCGCTCTGGTCCTCGAAGCTCAGCCGACGGACCTGACGCCCTTCCGGCGAACCCGACGGTCCCGATGCCTCCGGCACGGGCGCCAGCGTGGACTGCGCCCCCGGAGGGGGCGAGGCCGCGGTCCCGTCGGGCACGCTCGCCGCCGGCGCGCTGCCCCCGGGCGCCCCGGAAGCACCGCTGGGCTCCGGACCGCGGTCGCCCGGCGGGTAGGGCCGGGTGGTGCTCATCAGCGCTTCACCTCACCGATTCACCAGTTCACCATTCAAGAAAATCCGTACTCACTCAGTCACGCGGTGCGGGATCGTCCGGTTCCCGGCGTCCCCGCGACCGCAGCAGCGGACACGTTCAGCTTGTCTCCTGCCCGAGGCGGCCGAGGGAACACCCCCGTGTTCGCACAAGAAAGGCGCCACGGTCCGGGGGCACCCCGAAAGAGGGCCCGCGGAGTGACGCGTCGCCCGACGCACCGGAAGGAGAACGCCCGCCCCCGAAGCCGCCGCGGGGTGGCGCCGGCCTGCCCGCGCGGTCATCCGGAATCGTCGGCCAGAGCCGCCTCAAGGCTGTCATGGACGGTGAACACCGCGTCCGCTCCCGTGATCTCGAATACTCGTGCGACCACGGACTGCATCCCCGCGAGATGCACCCCGCCCCCGACGGCGTCGGCCTTCAGTCTGGCGCCGAGCAGCACATTGAGCCCGGTGGAGTCACAGAACTCCAGGCCGGAGCAGTCGATGACGAGTCGCTTGAATCCCTTGGCGAGGCATTCCTCCAGCGGCTCGCGCAACAGATCGGCGGTGTGATGATCCAACTCACCCGCCGGGGTCACGACGGCGCTGGGGCCCTCTTCTCGCACCTCGACCAGAAGCCGGCCCGACTGTGCGCTGCCGACCGTCCCGCGGTCCATGCCGTCTCTCTCTCCCACCGGTCGTGGCTGCTACTGACGCTGTCGAACATTACGCCCTTCCAGCGCGCTCCGACAGCCGAACAATCAGCCCTAAACGGACATACACCAACAGAACTTACTTGCGGTGGGCTTGTGAAAACGGGTAGGGCTAGTAGGGACACGTACTCGACACGGCCGGCTTTGGAGGCGCCGCACACCGCAGTGCACGTAACGGCATCGGCTGCCATATGCCGAGAACGATGGAGGACATCATGTCACCCCGGCTCGACGCATCGCCTACCCAGGAAGCGACGTCGACACTCCCTCCGGAACATCTGATTCCCATCGAGCAGGACGACGTGGGCGTCGTCCCGGACGACGACCTGCTCGTCGGGCTCCCGGAGATTCCCCCTTTTGACGAGGTGGGCCCGGTCGACGCACGGGCGTTGTCCAAGACCCTCTTCGAGCGGCTGGAGTCGCTGGACGAAGGCACCCACGAGTACTCGTACGTACGCAACACGCTCGTCGAACTGAACCTGGCCCTGGTCAAGTTCGCCGCCTCCCGGTTCCGCTCGCGCAGCGAGCCGATGGAGGACATCATCCAGGTCGGCACCGTCGGTCTGATCAAGGCTATCGACCGCTTCGAGCTTTCGCGCGGTGTGGAGTTCCCCACCTTCGCGATGCCGACCATCATCGGTGAGATCAAGCGCTTCTTCCGCGACACCTCGTGGTCCGTGCGCGTACCGCGCCGGCTGCAGGAACTGCGGCTCGACCTGGCCAAGGCCGGGGACGAGCTGGCGCAGCAGCTCGACCGGGCCCCGACGGTGGGCGAACTGGCCGAGCGTCTGGGCATCTCCAAGGACGAGGTCGTCGAGGGCATGGCGGCGTCCAACGCCTACACCGCCTCCTCGCTCGACGCCCAGCCGGAGGAGGACGACTCCGAGGGCGCGCTGGCGGACCGGATCGGGTACGAGGACCACGGGCTCGAAGGGATCGAGTACGTCGAGTCGTTGAAGCCGCTGATCGCCGAACTGCCGCCGCGCGACCGGAAGATCCTTTCGCTGCGCTTCGTGGCAGGCATGACCCAGTCGGAGATCGGCGAGGAACTGGGTATTTCACAGATGCACGTGTCACGGCTGCTCTCACGCACCCTGGTACGGCTGCGCAAAGGGCTGACCCTCGAGGAATGACGGGCGGCCGCGTCCCGCGCACCCCGCACGGTCGCCACAGGACACGGCCCGCACGGACGCCCCGCGCAGCGTGCCTCACCCGGCGTGCCCCGCGCGTCGCGCCCCGCACTCCGCCGGCGCCGGACGCCCTCCCCGGGCGCCGGGCACCGGCCGGGTACGGGGCGTAACGCGTTTTCCGCCGCCGGCCGGTGATCCGGGTGCGCGCGGGGGAAGGGGTGCGCGAAGGGGGAGGGCGCGCGGACGGCTCAGAGTGCGCGGACGCCTCGCCGCCATACGCCCGCGACCAGCGGGACGCCGGGGCGGTAGGCCAGGTGGACGTGGCTCGGGGCGTCGAGGAGGACGAGGTCGGCGCGGGCGCCGGGGGTGATGCGGCCGATGTCGGTGCGGCGCAGGGCCGCCGCACCGCCCGCGGTGGCCGACCAGAGCGCCTCGTCCGGCGTCATGCCCATGTCCCGCACGGCGAGCGCGACACAGAAGGGCACCGAGGACGTGAAGGACGACCCCGGGTTGCAGTCCGTGGACAGCGCGACGGTGGCGCCCGCGTCGAGCAGCCGGCGGGCGTCCGGCCAGGCCGCCCGGGTGGAGAACTCGGCTCCCGGCAGCAGGGTCGCCACCGTACGGCTGTGGGCGAGGGCGTCCACGTCGGCGTCGGTGAGATGCGTGCAGTGGTCGGCACTGGCCGCGTCGAGTTCGACGGCGAGCTGCACGCCGGGGCCGTGGGAGAGCTGGTTGGCGTGGATGCGCGGGTGCAGGCCCTTGGCCCGGCCCGCGGTGAGAACGGCGCGTGCCTGGTCGCCGTCGAAGGCGCCCCGCTCGCAGAAGACGTCGATCCAGCGGGCGTGCGGCGCGCAGGCGTCCAGCATCTTCCCGGTGACCAGGTCCACGTAGCCGGCCGGGTCGTCGGCGTACTCCGGGGCGGGGATGTGGGCGCCGAGGTAGGTGACCTCGTCGGTGTGGCGGGCGGCCAGCCTCAGCGCGCGGGCCTCGTCCTCGGTGGTCAGTCCGTAGCCGGACTTGGTTTCGATGGTCGTGGTGCCCTGCCGCAGCGCCTCGGTGAGGAAACGGGTCAGGTTCGTCTCGAGTTCCGCGTCGCTCGCGGCCCGGGTGGCGGCGACGGTGGTGCGGATACCGCCCGCGCTGTAGGGGCGGCCGGACATCCGGGCGTTGAACTCGTCGGTGCGGTCGCCCGCGAAGACCAGGTGGGAGTGCGAGTCGACGAAGCCCGGGATCACGGCCCGGCCTTCGGCGTCGACCCGGTGGTCGGTGGCGGGTGCCCTGCCTGATTCGCCGGTCCACACGATGCGGTCGCCGTCGATGACGACGGCCGCGTCCCGGACCAGTCCGAGAGGGGACGTTCCCCCGCTCCCGGGGGTGCTCGCGCGGGAGGGCCCCCGTCCGAGGGAGGGGTCGTTGGTGACCAGCGTGGCGATGTTGACGATGGCGGTGCTGCTCATGGCGTCCTCGTGGATGGCGGGGCGGGTACGGGGCTGCGGTGGCCGGTCCTCGGGCGCCCGGTGGCGTTGCGCCCGGGTGGCGTCGCGGCCGGGTGGCGTCGCGGCCGGCGGCGTTCAGGGCCTCAGCGCCTCGACAGCGCGCGCGAGGGCGTGCGGCACATCGGGGACGAGGGTGTGCGCCCCGTCGCGTACGACGTGCCGTCCCGCCACGATCGTGTGCCGTACGTCGGCCGCCGTCGCGGCGAACACGGCGGTCTCGGCGCCGAGCCGGGGCAGTGGCCCCGCTGTTCTGACCGACTCCAGGGTGAGGGTGGTCAGATCGGCGGGGGCGCCGGGTTCGATGGTGCCCGCCCCGTCCCAGCCGAGGGCGGCGTGCCCGTCGGCGGTGGCGGCCCTCAGCAGGGCGTTCGCCGTCCAGTGACCGCGGGTGCGGGTGCGCAGGCGCTCGTTCAGCTCCAGGGCGCGCGCCTCCTCCAGCAGGTCGATGACGGCGTGGCTGTCCGAGCCGAGGGAGAGCGGGGAGCCCCGGCGCTGCAGGGCGGCCGCGGGGCCGATGCCGTCGGCGAGGTCGCGTTCGGTGGTGGGGCACATGCAGGTGCCGGTGCCGCTGTCGCCGAGGAGCGCGATGTCCCGGCCGGTGAGGTGCGTGCTGTGGATGCCGGTGGTGCGCGGTCCGAGCACGCCGTGGTCGGCGAGCAGGCGGGTCGGGGTGCGGCCGTACGCCTCCTGGCAGGCCTCGTTCTCGGCGGTCTGCTCCGACAGGTGCACGTGCAGCGGGGCCCGCCGCTCCTGTGCCCAGCGGGCCACGGTCGCCAGCTCCCGGGCGGGCACGGCCCGTACGGAGTGGATGGCGGCACCGATCCGCGCGTGGTCCTGTTCCTCGAGGAGTGAACAGCGTTCGGCCCAGGCCTCGGCGGTGCCGTCGCTGAAGCGGCGCTGGGGGGTGGTGGGCGGCTCGCCGAAGCCGGCGGACAGGTAGGCGGTGTCGAGGAGGGTGATGCGGATGCCGGCCTCGGCGGCGGCCGCGACGAGGGCCTCGCCCATGGCGTTGGGGTCGGCGTACGGGGTGCCGCCGGGGGCGTGGTGCAGGTAGTGGAACTCGCCGACGGCGGTGATGCCGGCGAGCGCCATCTCCGCGTACACGGCGCGGGCGAGCCGGTGGTAGCTCTCGGGGTTCAGCCGTTCGGCGACCGAGTACATCACCTCGCGCCAGGTCCAGAAGGTGCCGGCGCCGACCTGGACGGTGCCGCGCAGAGCGCGGTGGAAGGCGTGCGAGTGGGCGTTGGCCAGCCCGGGGAGGGTCAGCCCGCGCAGGATCTCGGCCCCGGGGGGCGGGGTGGGGACGCCCGGGGTGACGGCGGTGACGCGGCCCACACCCCGGGCGCCGCCGCCACCCCGGGCGCCGACGGTCACGGCCACACCCGGCTCGACCCGGTCGCCGAGCCAGGCGTGCTCCAGCCAGTACGTCCGCCCGGCGGCCGGGCCGGCCGCGGCGCTCGCCGTGGTGCCGCTGTCCTGTGTCACCCGTACACCAGTCCCTCCAGTACGTCGGCGAGCGCGGTCACCCCGGCCAGGCAGTCGTCCTCGGCCGCGTACTCGGCCGGGGAGTGCGAGACGCCCGTGGGGTTGCGCACGAACAGCATGGCGGTCGGAATGCTCGCGGAGAGGATCCCCGCGTCGTGTCCGGCGCCCGTGCCGAGGACGGGAATCCGGGCCGGCGCCTGCCCGTCGTCCGCCTCCCGGCCCAGGATGCGGGCGAGTTCGTCGCGCAGGGCGTGGTCGAAGTCGACGACGGGCGTGCGGGACTCGCGGACCACGTCCAGGTCCACGCCGTGGGCGGCGGCGTGGTCCCGGGCCGCCTTCCCCACCCCGGCGACCACGGTGTCCAGGCTCGTCTGGTCGGCGGCGCGGGAGTCGAGCCAGCCGCGTACCAGGGAGGGGATGGCGTTGACGCCGTTCGGCTCGACTGCGATCTTGCCGAAGGTGGCGACGGCACCGGCGAGTTCGGCCTCGCGGCGGGCGGCGAGGACGGTCTCGGCGTAGGGCAGCATGGGGTCGCGGCGGTCGGCCAGGCGGGTGGTGCCGGCGTGGTTGGCCTCGCCGCGGAAGTCGAACCGCCAGCGCCCGTGCGGCCAGATGGCACTGGCGATGCCGACCCGGTCACCGGACAGGTCGAGGGCACGGCCCTGTTCGACGTGCAGTTCGACGAAGGCACCGATGCGGGCGAGCCGTTCGGGGTCGGCGCCGATGGCGTCGGGGTCGTGTCCGGCGGCCTCCATCGCCCGGGGCAGGGTGATCCCGTCGCCGTCGGTGAGGCGGTGCGCCCGGTCGCGGGTGAGCTGTCCGGCGGTGAGCCGCGAGCCGACGCAGGCGAGCCCGAAGCGGGCACCCTCCTCGTCACCGAAGTTGACGATGCCCAGGGGGCGGGGGAACGGATCCCGGGGCCGCCGCCGGGTGCCGTCCTTCCCCCCTCTCCGGCGCAGTTCGTCGAGGGCCGCGAAGGCGCAGACCACGCCGAGGGGACCGTCGAAGGCTCCGCCGTCCGGCACGGAGTCCAGGTGGGACCCGGTGACGACGGCGTCCCCGTCGGCGGGGTCCCCGAGCCAGGCCCACTGGTTCCCGTTCCGGTCCACGTCGAGCCGCAGTCCACGCCGTTCGGCCTGCGCGGCGAACCAGGCCCGGCATTCGGCGTCCGCACCGGTCCAGGCATAGCGCCGGTAGCCGCCGGAGCCGGGGTGGCGGCCGAGAGGGAGCAGCTCACGCCACATCTCCTGGAAGGTGGGGGGCACGGGAGGCCCGGAGGGCCCGGTCACGCGCCCTCACCCTCGCGGCCCGCCCGTACCCCGGCCCCTTCGGCCTCCTCTGCCCCCTCGGATCCCTCGCGCATCGGTACCCGTACGCCCCGCTCCGACGCGACCGAGTCCGCGAGGTCGTAGCCGGCGTCCACATGGCGGATGACGCCCATGCCGGGGTCGTTGGTCAGGACCCGCCGGATCTTCTCGCCGGCGAGCTTCGTGCCGTCGGCGACCGTCACCTGGCCCGCGTGCAGGGAGCGGCCCATGCCGACGCCGCCTCCGTGGTGGACGGAGACCCAGGAGGCCCCGGACGCCACGTTCACCATGGCGTTGAGCAGCGGCCAGTCGGCGATCGCGTCGGAGCCGTCGAGCATGCCCTCGGTCTCGCGGTACGGGGAGGCGACGGAACCGCAGTCGAGGTGGTCGCGGCCGATGACGACGGGGGCCGACAGTTCCCCGGAGGCGACCATGTCGTTGAACCGCTCTCCTGCCTTGTCCCGCTCGCCGTAGCCGAGCCAGCAGATGCGCGCGGGCAGGCCCTGGAAGCGGACCCGCTCCCCGGCCAGGCGCATCCAGCGGGCGAGGGACGCGTTCTGCGGGGAGTCGGCCTCGGGGAAGAGGTCGAGGACGGCCCGGTCGGTCTTCGCGATGTCGGCGGGGTCGCCGGACAGGGCGGCCCAGCGGAAGGGCCCCCTGCCCTCGCAGAACAGCGGGCGGATGTAGGCGGGAACGAAGCCGGGGAAGGCGAAGGCGCGCTCGTATCCGGCGAGTCGGGCCTCGCCGCGGAGGGAGTTGCCGTAGTCGAAGACCTCGGCCCCGGCGTCCATGAAGCCGACCATCGCCTCGACGTGCCGGGCCATGGACTCGCGGGCGCGGGCGGTGAAACCGGCCGGGTCCTCGGCGACGGCGTCGGCCATGTCCTCGAAGGCGATCCCGGTGGGCAGGTAGGCCAGCGGGTCGTGGGCGGAGGTCTGGTCGGTGACGATGTCGACGGGGGCGCCCCCGGCCAGCAGCCGCGGGACCACGTCGGCGGCGTTGCCGAGCACACCGACGGACAGCGGGCGGCGGGCGTCACGGGCCTCGGTGGCCAGGCGGAGGGCGTGGTCGAGGGAGTCGGCCCGCACGTCCAGGTAGCCGTGTTCGATGCGGCGGTCGATGGCGCGCGGGTCGCAGTCGACGCAGAGCGCGACACCGTCGTTCATGGTGACGGCGAGCGGCTGGGCGCCGCCCATGCCGCCCAGTCCCGCGGTCAGGGTGATGGTCCCGGCGAGGGTGCCGCCGAACTTCTTCGCGGCGACGGCGGCGAATGTCTCGTAGGTGCCCTGGAGGATGCCCTGCGTGCCGATGTAGATCCAGGAACCGGCGGTCATCTGCCCGTACATGGTCAGGCCGAGGGCCTCCAGGCGGCGGAACTCCTCCCAGTTGGCCCAGTCCCCGACGAGGTGGGAGTTGGCGATGAGGACGCGTGGGGCCCATTCGTGGGTCTGCATGACGCCGACGGGACGGCCGGACTGGACGAGCATCGTCTCGTCCTGCTTGAGGGTCCTCAGGGTGCGGACCATGGCGTCGAAGGAGCGCCAGTCGCGGGCCGCCTTGCCGGTGCCGCCGTAGACGACGAGCCGGTCGGGGTGCTCGGCGACCTCGGGGTCGAGGTTGTTCTGCAGCATGCGCAGGGCGGCCTCCTGGGGCCAGCCCAGGGCGCTCAGGTGCGTGCCGCGCGGGGCGCGGACGGGCGGGCGGGGTTCTGACATGGTCTGCCTCCTGGTGGCCGGCTCCCGCACTTACTACAGTTATTCACACCTTCACAGACTGAATAGGGTCAGTCAATGCGTGCGGCCGTGTCGGCGCGGAGCACCCGACGGTGCTTGGCTGAGGACATGGGCGCCGACACGAGCAGGGGAACGGGCACGGGAGACGACGGCGGAGCGCCGGAGGCGGGCCACGGCGAGCACGACGGGCGGGTGGCGGGGGCCGGGCGGGCGGCCCGGCGGAACGCGGCGGTGCGGGCCGCCGTGGCGCAGGGACTGCTCGGTCCCGCGCACCCCCTGGTGGCGCTGCTCGACGTCACGGGCATCCGGGAGTCGGCGACCGAGCTGCGGGAGGCCTTCGCGGCGGTGACACCGTCCGGCACCCCCGTGCTGCACGCCTTCGCGGTGAAGGCGACCCCGCTCGTACCGGTGCTGCGGCTGCTGCGCGCGGAGGGCGTCGGGGCCGAGGTCGCCAGCCCCGGCGAGCTGGCCCTGGCGCGGGCCGCGGGGATGCCTCCGGCCCGGACGGTGCTGGACTCGCCCGCCAAGACACCGGCCGAGCTGCGGGAGGCGCTGGCCCTGGGCATCGCCGTCAACGCGGACAACCCGCAGGAGCTGGCGCGCATCGACGCCCTGGTGGCCGACGCCCCAAAACGGTCGGCCGGTCTCCGCTCCCCTCTCGGCATCCGGGTGAACCCGCAGGTCGGCGGTGGCACCATCGAGGCGCTGTCCACCGCCACGACGACCTCGAAGTTCGGTGTGGCACTGCGCGACGAAGGGGCGCGGGAGTGGGTCGTGCGGGCGTATCTCGACCGGCCGTGGCTGACCCGGCTGCACACGCACACCGGCTCCCAGGGCGTCGCCCTGCCCCTGATGGCCAGGGGGGTGGCCCAGACGTACGCACTGGCCGAGGAGATCAACCGGCGCGCGGGACGGCAGCAGGTCGACACCGTCGACATCGGGGGCGGGCTGCCGGTGGACTTCACCTCCGACGCGGCCGGTCCGACGTACGCGCGGTACGCGCGGCTGCTGAAGGAGACCGTGCCGGGGCTGTTCGACGGGCGGTACGGGCTGGTCACCGAGTTCGGGCGGTCGCTGCTGGCGAAGCACGGCACGGTCGTCGCCCGGGTGGAGTACGCCAAGAGCGCCGGCGGGCGTCCGGTCGCGGTGACGCACGCGGGCGTGCAGGTGGCCACGCGGACGGTGTACGCGCCGGGGGCGTGGCCGCTCAGGATCGCCGCGTACGACGCCGAGGGGTGGCCGAAGGAAGGCCCGGCGGTGGCGCAGGACGTGGCGGGACCGGCCTGCTTCGCGGGCGACCTGCTCGCCCGGGGGCAGCCGCTGCCGCTGCTGGAGCAGGGCGACCACGTGGCGGTGCTGGACACCGGCGCGTACTGCTTCGCCCACCACTACGGGTACAACTCGCTCCCCCGCCCGGCCGTCCACGGCTTCACCGCCGGCAGCCCCGGCCAGGTCACGTTCGCGCTCGTGCGCCCGGCTCAGACCGTCGAGGAGATCGTGGCCGAATCGGGTGGCGCCCACCCCGACGCCCTGACCACCTGACCACCAGGCCGGGCCGGGCCGGGTCAACCGAACCGAGCAACGCCCAGCCACATCAGCCGGGCTCGGCCGGAGCCTGGCAGGGCAGAGCAGGGCGGGGCCCGGCAGGGCAGGGCCTGGTAGCACCGAACCAGGCCAGGCCAGGTCAACCGAACCAAGCAACGCCCAGCCACATCAGCCGGGCCGGAGCCAGGGGCGGGCCGGAGCCGGGCCGGGTCAGGTCAGGGCCGACGCCCTGCGGCGGGCGCCGCCCGGGGTCGCGTCGCCCGCCGCGATGCCCGTGGTGCGGTAGCCCTTGACCGCCTTGCCGGCCGGGCTGCCCGCGCCGCCGTTCAGCCAGTCGACCCGGACCCACAGAAGGATCTCGTCGGCCTGCTCCAGACGGCCGATCCAGGACGCCTTCAGCCACAGGCCGGCACCGCACCCGGCAAGCAGCAGACCGCCCGCCGCGGGCACCGCGAACCCGCTGCCCAGGGCGGCGAGAAAGGCCAGCAGCAGCCACCAGCGGTGCCGGCGCCGCCAGGTGCGCACGCTGACCGCGCGGTCCTGGAGCACGTCGTGCTTGCCCGCCCGCACCGCCGGCCGGGCCAGCTCGCGGTACCGCCCGCGCCGTGCGTACGCCACCACGGCCAGGGCCAGGAGGAACAGCGCGGCCCCGGCCGAGACGCCGATCCGGCGGCCGGTCAGCCCCGGCACCAGCAGGCCGATGCCCGCCGCGCACACGCCCAGCCACCACAGGGGCGCCGCCCCGGCCCGTACGACCACGGCCACCCGAGCCAGCCCCTGCCCTCCGCGCATCTGTCCTCCGCGCATCACGTCCAGCCTCCCGTCCCACTGCAGTGGAGCGTCCGTAGGGTCCGGAGCGCAGATTAGTGACTCGAGGTGAGAGAAATCTGAGATACCGCACAGGGACCCGCGCCCGGCGCCGTCACTCCACGAACAGGCCGCGCGTCGCCGCCTTCGTGTCGAACTCCTCCAGGCGGGCCTGGGCGTCGGGCAGGGCGTCGCACATCGCCTCCAGCAGCACCCGGCCCAGCAGCATCGGCGCGCACGCCGTGTCGAAGGCGAGCCCGGTGCCGACGGCGGCGGGCAGCAGCAGGTCACAGACCTTGGCCACCGGCGCGAAGGCGGAGTCGGCGACGGTGACGACGGTCAGCCCCGTCTCCTTGGCGTGGGTGAGGGCGTCGACGACCTCCCGGGGGTGCCGGGGCAGCGCGAAGCAGAGCAGGGCTCCGGCTCCGGCCGCCGCGGCGGCGTCGATGCGGTCGTGGAGCATGGTGCCGCCCTCGTTGAGCAGCCGTACGTCGGGGTGGACCTTGGCGGCGAAGTAGGCGAAGCCGTGGGCCTGTGCCGCCGCCGCGCGCAGCCCGAGCACGGGCAGCGGCCGGCTGTCCGCGAGGATCCGCCCCGCCCGGCGCACGGGCTCCGGATCGGCGAGCACCTCGGCCAGGTGCCGCAGGTTCTCGATCTCGGCCTCGACGGCCTGCTGGTACTCGTTGTACGAACCGGCGTCCGGCGCCGGCGGCCCGGAGGGCACGACCTCGCGCAGATGCCGCCGCAGCGCGGGATAGCCGTCGAAGCCGAGGGCGACCGCGAAGCGGGTCACGGAGGGCTGGCTGACGCCGGCCAGGTCGGCCAGTTCCACGCTGGACAGGAACGGCACGTCGGCGGCGCGCCGCACCATGCTGTGCGCGATGCGCCGCTGCGTCGGCGTCAGCCGGTGCCCCTCGAACAGCGCCTGCAGGCGCGCGGCAGGCCCTTCGGTGACGCTCATGACGTGGCTCCCCCTCGACCTGTTCACCGGCTGTCCGGCTGCCCACACGGCCTATTCACCCACCGTGCTTCCTGCATGCCGTTATACAGGCGCACGCGGGGCGCGCACGACCGGGAGGGGGCAGCCCCCCGCCGACAGGGGGGGGCTGCCCCCAGTGCCCCGGGCGGCCGGGCTGCCTACCGTGGTCCGTATGACCGGAATGGATGCGCGGGACACCGATCTGAAGAAGGAACTCGACGCCACCCTGCGGGCCCGCGGGGAACTGGGCGACGAGTACGAGTCCGCGCTGGTCGACTCGTTCCTGGAGAAGGTCGACCAGCGTATCGACGGTGCGGTGGAGCGCCGGGTGCGCCGGCAGCTCGCCGAACAGCAGATGACGGTGGCCCGGGACTCCCGGTCGCCGAAGGCCACGGACACCTGGGGCGAGCGGTTCGGCTTCGGGATCGTCTCCCTGGTCCTGGCGGTTCCGCTGTCCGCGATCGGCGGCGGCCTGGCCGGTCTGCCCGGCCTGCTGGCCGCCTGGCTGGGCATCGTCGGCGTGAACGTCGTCCAGGCGGCCCGCAGCAACCCGGGCCTGTTCGGCCACCGCGGGCAGCGGCGGCAGGACGACGCCTGGGAGGACTGAGCACGGGGGGCACACGGGCCGGGGGCGGGCACACGGGCCGGGCGCGGAGTACCGCGCGCGGGCGGCCGAACGGGATCGCGGGATGCCGAACGGGTTGACGCGGGGACCACCGCACCCCCGTTACCGGGGGGCGGGACGACGGTGGTCCCCGCGTAGCGACGCGGGCCGGTCGGGCCGGGTCTCGCGTCTGGCGTCCATGGAGGTCCGGGAGCCGCTCCGGAGGTCCTGTGACGCCGTTCCCTGTCGGCCGGGAAGGGGAGCCGCTCCCTGCCCGCCGACAACGACCAATCTGCCGGACCGGTGTTAAGCGAGTGCTGCGCGCACGTGACGCCCACGTACCACTTCCGCGAAGTCCACGAAGATCACGTACGGCCCGGCTCCCGGCGTTCACGGCCGGTTCGCTCCCGGACGGCGGGCGCCGGCCGCCCCTGGACGTCCTGCCCGCCGGCCGTCCGCCCCCGCCCCCGTCAGGTGCCGACGGTCACTTGCCGTCCCTGGCGAGGAAGGAGAGCAGGTCCTGGCGGCTGACCACACCGGTCGGCCTGCCCTCGACCAGGACGATCGCCGCGTCGGCCTTGCCCAGCACGGCCATCAGGTCCGCGACCGGCTCACCGGAGCCGACCTGCGGCAGCGGGGCGGACATGTGCTTCTCCAGCGGGTCGTCGAGCGAGGCGCTCTTGCTGAACAGCGCGTCCAGCAGTTCCCGTTCCACCACCGAGCCGACGACCTCGGCGGCCATCACGTCCGGGTGCCCGGCGCCCGGCTTGACGACCGGCATCTGCGAGACGCCGTACTCGCGCAGCACCTCGATGGCCTGCCCGACGGTCTCGTCGGGGTGCATGTGCACGAGGGACGGCATGTGGCCGCCCTCCTTGTGGTCGAGGACGGCGCTGACCCGCGCGCTCGGGCCGGTGTCCTCGAGGAAGCCGTAGTCGGCCATCCACTCGTCGTTGAAGATCTTGCTGAGGTAGCCGCGTCCGCTGTCCGGGAGCAGCACCACCACGACGTCGTCCTCGCCGAGCCGCTCGGCGACCCGCAGCGCCGCGACCACGGCCATGCCGCACGATCCGCCGACGAGCAGGCCCTCCTCCTTGGCGAGGCGCCGGGTCATCTGGAAGGAGTCCTTGTCGGACACGGGGACGATCTCGTCCGCGACGGTCCGGTCGTAGGCGGTCGGCCAGAAGTCCTCGCCGACGCCCTCCACCAGGTAGGGCCGCCCGGAGCCGCCGGAGTAGACGGAGCCCTCGGGGTCGGCGCCGATCACCTGGACGCGGCCGTCGCTGACGTCCTTGAGGTAGCGCCCGGTCCCGGAGATGGTGCCGCCGGTCCCGACGCCGGTCACGAAGTGGGTGATCTTCCCCTCGGTCTGCTCCCACAGCTCCGGGCCGGTGGAGTGGTAGTGGGAGAGCGGGTTGTGGGGGTTGGAGTACTGGTCCGGCTTCCAGGCCCCCGGCGTCTCACGGACCAGCCGGTCGGAGACGTTGTAGTAGGAGTCGGGGTGCTCGGGGTCCACGGCGGTCGGGCAGACGACCACTTCGGCCCCGTACGCCCGCAGTACGTTGATCTTGTCCAGGGAGACCTTGTCGGGGCACACGAAGATGCACTTGTACCCCTTCTGCTGGGCCACGATGGCCAGGCCGACGCCGGTGTTGCCACTGGTCGGCTCGACGATGGTGCCGCCCGGCCGCAGTTCTCCGCTCTTCTCCGCCGCCTCGATCATGCGCAGGGCGATACGGTCCTTCACCGATCCGCCGGGGTTGAAGTACTCCACCTTGGCCAGGACGGTCGCCCCGATGCCGTGGGTGACGTTGTTGAGCCTCACCAGCGGGGTGTTGCCGACGAGGCTGATCATCGAGTCGTGGAATTGCACCGTTGTCTCCGGATGCTGCAAAAGGTGTGGTTGAAGTGGTGATGCCAGCCTAGAGCCTGCTCCGGGCCCTGTCCGTGAACTCGAACCCGCAACCGCAACCGCCCCCGTGACCGTCCCCCGGGCCGCCCCGGCTCGACCCGGCCTCCCGGACCGTTCACCCACCGCGAAGATTGGATCACGGTCCGTACGGGGCAAGCACTGGGTGTACGGCAGTGAGGCTGTACGGCGGTACGGCTCGAAGGAGGTGGCGGCGAGGCATGACGAGGATGTCGAGGGCGAGGGTGGCCCGGCGGATCGCGGCCGGTGCCGCGTACGGCGGCGGGGGCGTCGGCCTGGCCGGCGCGGCCGGCGTCGGGCTGCTGCTGGCCGAGGTCCGGCTGGCGCGACGCCGTGTGGGCAACGGCAGGAGCCCGAACGCACCGAACGCGGACGGACTGTACGGCGCCGTCTACACGGTGCCCGGGCTGCCGGCGCTGCGGCTGACGATGCTGGGCGACTCCACGGCCGCCGGCCAGGGCGTGCACCGGGCCGGTCAGACCCCGGGCGCGCTGCTGGCGTCGGGGGTCGCGGCGGTCGCGGAGCGGCCGGTGGGGCTGAGCACGGTGGCGGCACCCGGGGCCTGCTCCGACGACCTGGACCGGCAGGTGACACGGGCCCTGGCGGATCCGTCCCGGGTGCCCGACATCTGCGTGATCATGATCGGCGCCAACGACGTCACGCACCGCGTGCCGCCCGCGCTCTCCGTCCGTCACCTGTCGGCGGCGGTGCGCCGGCTGCGCACGGCGGGTGCGGAGGTCGTCGTGGGCACCTGTCCCGACCTGGGCACGATCGAGCCGGTCCAGCAGCCTCTGCGCTGGCTGGCCCGGCGGACCTCCCGGCAGCTGGCGGCGGCCCAGACGATCGGCACGGTCGAGCAGGGCGGGCGCACGGTGTCGCTGGGCGACCTGCTCGGCCCCGAGTTCGCCGCGAACCCCCGCGAACTCTTCGGCCCCGACAGCTACCACCCCTCCGCCGAGGGGTACGCCACGGCGGCCATGGCCCTCCTGCCGACGGTCTGCGCCGTGCTCGGCCTGTGGCCGGCCCAGGACGAGCGGCCCGACGCCGCCCGCCGCGAGGGCTTCCTCCCCGTCGCCCGGGCCGCGGCCGAGGCCGCGTCGGAGGCGGGCACCGAGGTCACCGCGGCCCTGCCCGCGGGCCCGAGGGGCCCCTGGGCGCTCCTCAAGCGCCGCAAGCGCCGCCGGGTGCGGGAGCCGGAGGTTGGGGCACGGTCCGCTCCGGTGGAGGAACCCGCGGGACCCACGGGGCCCACGGAATCCGGGGAGGCCCAGGCCAAAGCAAGCGCTTAGTAAATTGCGGCCAGTGTCACACCGCGCGCCCCGTGACCCCGCCACTACGTCCGGGTAACTTCCCATCCAGCCCTGTCCAACCACCCGGTAGCCCCAGGAGCCGTAATGCCCGAAGCCGTGATCGTTTCTGCCGCCCGTTCCCCCATCGGCCGCGCCTTCAAGGGCTCCCTCAAGGAGGTGCGCCCGGACGACCTGACCGCCTCGATCATCCAGGCCGCCCTCGCCAAGGTCCCCGAGCTGGACCCCGGGGACATCGACGACCTGATGCTCGGCTGCGGCCTCCCCGGCGGCGAGCAGGGCAACAACCTCGGCCGCATCGTCGCCGTGCAGATGGGGATGGACCACCTCCCCGGCTGCACCGTCACGCGCTACTGCTCGTCGTCCCTGCAGACCTCCCGCATGGCGCTGCACGCCATCAAGGCCGGCGAGGGCGACGTCTTCATCTCGGCCGGTGTCGAGACGGTCTCCCGGTTCGCGAAGGGCAACTCCGACAGCCTGCCCGACACCCGCAACCCCTTCTTCGCCGAGGCCGAGGCCCGGACCGCCGCCGTCGCGGAGCAGGAGGGCACCACCTGGCACGACCCGCGCGAGGACGGCCTCGTCCCGGACGCCTACATCGCGATGGGCCAGACCGCCGAGAACCTGGCGCGCCTGAAGGGCGTCACCCGCCAGGACATGGACGAGTTCGGCGTCCGCTCGCAGAACCTGGCCGAGGAAGCCATCAAGAACGGCTTCTGGGAGCGCGAGATCACTCCGGTGACGCTGCCCGACGGCACGGTCGTCGCCAAGGACGACGGCCCGCGCGCCGGCGTCACCCTGGAGGGCGTCTCGGGCCTCAAGCCCGCCTTCCGCCCCGACGGCATGGTCACCGCCGCCAACTGCTGCCCGCTCAACGACGGTGCCGCGGCCCTCGTCGTCATGAGCGACACCAAGGCCCGCGAGCTGGGCCTGACCCCGCTCGCCCGGATCGTCTCCACCGGCGTCTCCGGCCTCTCCCCCGAGATCATGGGCCTCGGCCCGGTCGAGGCGTCCCGGCAGGCGCTGCGCCGCGCCGGCCTCACCATCGACGACATCGACCTGGTGGAGATCAACGAGGCGTTCGCCGCGCAGGTCATCCCCTCCTACCGCGAGCTCGGCATCCCACTGGAGAAGCTGAACGTCAACGGCGGCGCGATCGCCGTCGGCCACCCGTTCGGCATGACCGGCGCACGCATCACCACCACGCTCATCAACTCCCTCCGGTTCCACGACAAGCAGTTCGGGCTGGAGACGATGTGCGTCGGCGGCGGGCAGGGCATGGCCATGGTCATCGAGCGCCTCAGCTGACCGGATCGACCACCCCTGCCGCGAGACCGCAGGAGCGCGCAGAGTGGCCGGAAGGGAACGTTCGGTGAGGCCTTGGCCCGGGACCCCGCACCATCGGGGCTCCGGGCCGTTCCGTGATCCAATCTCCCCCAGGATGTGACCTATCTCCCTCACCGCGGTGATTCGCGCAGGTCAGAGCCCTGCCCTCACCCGGCCCGGAAACCACACTCTGTCCGTTTCGTGACGTTACGCACTGACAGATGGTTAGTCCACCCTTCAAGCTGATGTAGGAAGTCGGGGGTCGACTTTGAACCGGGAGTACGTCAGTGAGCGCCATGCCGATCGCCCTGTTGGTCACCACGGCCGCAACCGGCGCCGTGGGCGTCGCTGTCCTGCGCAGCATTCTGGTGCTGCGCCGACAGGTCGCGGCCCTGCACGCCGAGCTGGTCAAGGACCGCGCCGCCGCCACGCGCGCTCTCCTGCCCGCCGCCCGCTCCGCCCACGCCGACGAGATACGCGCGGCCGTGGCCGAGGCGCTCGCGGAGGAGCGGGAGCGGGAGCTCGCCGAGGCGCGGGCGTTCTGGGCCGCCCAGGAGGCGCGTGACGTCTCCGACGCGCCGCCCCTGCTGGGCCTGGCCGACAGTGAGCTGTTCATGCCGCGGCAGGCCGACCTCACGGGTCTGGAGCAGGGGACCGAGCCGGGCGCCGACGCCGACGAGTACGCCCCGAAGGACTTCGTCCAGGGCGTTACGCCCACCGAGTCCCCGGAACTGGCCGCGGCCCGCCGCCGCCACCCTTCGCACCCGGACTTCGTGCCGAACGCGTCGCCGGTCGTCAACGACCACGAGCGCACCGTCTCCACGCTGGAGGAGCTGGCCTCCTGCGAGGTGGAACTGACCGACGTCCGCCCCGGCCCGCTGGGCACCCTGGACGTCTACGTCTTCGCCGACGGCACCACGCTGTGCATGACGCCGGGGCACCGGGAGACCGCCGAACGGCTGGCCGCGGCGGTGCGCGAGGGCCGGAGTCCGTTCCTGCTGGGCGGTTCCGGCGTCTCGGGCGCGTACACCCTGACCTTCGCCTGCGGCGAGGAGAACGTCTACATCCTGGCGGACCGCGTCATCGCGTCCCTCTGAGCCGCCCGTTCCGGCCTGTCCGCCCGGCCCTCGCGCCCTGCTTCCAGCCCGTGCCTTTTCCGCGCCGGTGTGCGCCCGGACCGTTCCCGGCCCTACACCCCGGCGCGTTTCTGCGCCTCCTCCACGAGCCGTAGCGCCTCCGCCACCTCGTCCTCGTCCTCCAGCACGAGCGCCAGGTCGTGACCGGCGACGGTGATCTGGTCGGCGGCGGCGAACATGCCCGCGTCGGGCATCTCGCGGGGCTCGGTGCCCGGCTCCTCCACGCGCTGGGTCCACAACGCCAGTTCCCTGGCCAGGGCGAGCGCCTCGGCGGCGGCCCCCCGCTGGAGCCGGCTCTGCGGCGCGGCCCGCAGGCGGTCGGCGAAATGATCCACGGCACGGGTGAGAGGCGTCGTATCAACCACGCGGTGAGCGTACGCGGCACGACAGGACTGTTGCCAACGGGCGGCCGCTCGGGCACGGTGATCTGAAGGACCGGCTCACACCCCTGCGCTGGAGGCGCCGATGTCCCAAGTCCTCTCCGAGGAGACCCACCGCAACATGCTCGCCCGCATCCCGCAGTGCACCGGTCGCGAGATCTCCGACTGGCTGCGCACCGTCGAGGAGGAAGGCCCGTCGCTCTTCCGCTTCGAGGAGAAGGTCAGCTGGCTCCGCCACGAGTACGACCTGGCGTACGGCCACGCCAAGGCGATCGTCCACGAGTACGACCTGAGAAGGGCCGCGCGCAATCTGCGCTGAGCCCGCGCCCCGCCCGCCACCCACCCCGTCCGCACCACGGCAAGGGCCCCGGGTGAACCCGGGGCCCTTGCCGTGCGTACCTGTGGATCAGACGCGTCGAGCGCTGGTCACCGGCCGCTAGTCACTGCTGTTGAGGATCGCGATGATCCTCAGGAACTCCAGGTAGAGCCAGACCAGCGTCAGCGTGAGGCCGAAGGCCGCGAGCCACGCCTCCTCGCGCGGGGCACCGTAGGCGAGGCCGTCCTCGACCTGCTTGAAGTCCAGGGCGAGGAAGCAGGCACCGAGGATGATGCCGACGACACCGAAGATGATGCCGAGCGGGCCGCTGCGGAAGCCGAGGCCGTCACCGCCGCCGAACACCGCGAACAGCAGGTTCACGGCCATCAGCAGGATGAAGCCGAGCGCGGCCGCCATCACGAAGCCGTAGAAGCGGCGGTTGACGCGGATCCAGCCCGCCTTGTACGCCACCAGCACACCGACGAAGACCGCCATGGTGCCGAGCACGGCCTGCATGGCCGCACCGTCGGCGATGCGGTTGTCGACGACGCTGGAGATGACGCCGAGGAAGACACCCTCGAACGCGGCGTACGTCAGGATCAGCGCGGGTGCCGCCTTGCGCTTGAAGGCCTGCACGAAGCCCAGCACCATGGCGATCAGCGCGGCGCCGATGCCGATGCCGTAGGACCGGCCGAGGTTGGCGTCGTCCACGGGCAGCAGGGCCCAGGCGAGCGCGGCGAAGACGACGAGCACGCCGAGCGTGGTGCCCGTGCGCATGACGACGTCGTCGATGGTCATCCGGTCGGCGGCGGCGGGCGCCTGCGGCGGCGCGCCGTGCTGCACGTCCTGCTGACCGTACGGGTTCTGCGCGTAGGGGTTCTGCGCGTACGGGTTGCCGGTGGGCTGCGCGTACGGGTTGCCCTGCGTGGCGACAGCGGGACCCCCGGCCTGCGGCGCGGTGTTGAAGCCCGCGTAGCCGTTGTCGCGGCTGAACCCCCGTCGCGAGAAGACCGGGTTTCTGCTCCTCATTTCACTCCTCCATGGCCACACAGCATGGCCTTGGGCTCAAGAGTAATAGGTAAGCAAAGGAATGACCCCCATGCCTGAGAAGGATCTTTCCCTCGTCGTGCTGCACAACACGCTACGCGACCATGCGATTCCCCTCATCGCAGGGAACCGAACCATGACCGACCTGGTACCCGCCCGGGACCGGCCGGAGATCACCCGCTCCCGCCACCGGCGGCGTCCTCGCCGGCGCCTCCCCGGGCCCCGTCCCGGTCCTCCTCCCCGATGCCTGCCCGATGTCTCCCCGGCGCCTCCCCCGACGGTCACGTGCCGGCCGGAGACGTCGGGGGCCGCGGCCCCGGCACCGGGACGCGCACGGGCGTCGCACCGCTTCGGCCCTCGTCGTGACCGCCCGGCACCGCTTCACCCCCCCGTCGTGACCGCCCGGCACCGGAGCCGGCCCCCGGCCCCGGAACCCGCCGCCGGTGCGGACGGCCGGGCCGGGGGCCCGCGGGACGCGATACGGCGAATCGGAGGGAGGCCCGCGCACCCGGGCCGGCTTCGCCGGCGCGTGGCCGGAAGGTGTCACCGTCGCCCAGCACGCCGTCCACCCCGCACCCCCACGCCCGGACGGCACCGTCCCCGCCTCGCCGGGAGGAGGTCCGTCGCGGACCATGCCTGACGTACCGTCGGGTGCGAACGCCTCCTCGCCCAGCGGGCGGAGACGGCCGAGAGAGCAGGAGCCGTGGCAACGGTGGTGCCCGGAGCCGGACTTGAACCGGCACGCCCCCAGCAGGGGCAGCGAGGTTTAAGCTCGCCGTGTCTGCATTCCACCATCCGGGCAGGCCATGGGCTCCGCGTCGGGCCCCCCGACCCTATCGGGACCCCTCCCCCGAACTGCGGGGTGGTGAGCCGATGTTGTCTTATTTTATTGACGCCTGAGGGTGTATCAGGCCACGGAAACTGCCATCAGCACATGCCACCAGCCTTGCGTGCGGGGGCCGGCGGTGCGTGCGGAATGACGGAATTTCACCGCCCGAACAAGGGCACTCCACCCGTTCCCACGACATCCGGCGTCCTGCGGCCTCCTCCCGGCCCGCGGACGCCCCTCCTCGCTCAGGGTCCGCCGTCAGACCCAGGTATGACGGCGGACCCGGTGGTCCCCCTCAGGTCGCCCCCCGGAACCGGAGCAGCGGGTGACTACACGGCGGCGGGCGGGCGCGACGATGGACACCGTCCCCTTCCCGTGCAACGCCGTTCCGTCAGGAGTGCCCATCCCGTGACCACCGCACCCATCGCCGACCGGACCACCGCCGTGGCCGCGCGCGCCACGGAGCTGTCGAAGACCTATGGCCAGGGCGAGACCCGGGTGGTCGCCCTCGACCAGGTCTCCGTGGACTTCCGGCAGGCCGAGTTCACCGCGATCATGGGCCCCTCCGGCTCCGGCAAGTCCACGCTGATGCACTGCGTGGCCGGGCTCGACACGTTCTCCGCCGGTTCCGTGCGCATCGGCGACACCGAGCTGGGTTCCCTCAAGGACAAGCAGCTGACCAAGCTGCGCCGGGACAAGATCGGCTTCATCTTCCAGGCGTTCAACCTGCTGCCGACCCTGACGGCCCTGGAGAACATCACCCTCCCGATGGACATCGCGGGGCGCAGGCCGGACAAGCAGTGGCTCGACACCGTGATCCGGATGATCGGACTGTCCGACCGGCTGAGCCACCGGCCCTCGCAGCTGTCCGGCGGTCAGCAGCAGCGCGTCGCCGTGGCACGGGCACTCGCCTCCCGGCCCGAGATCATCTTCGGCGACGAGCCCACCGGCAACCTCGACTCCCGTTCCGGCGCCGAGGTGCTCGGTTTCCTGCGCAACTCCGTGCGCGAGCTGGGGCAGACGGTGGTCATGGTGACCCACGACCCGGTCGCCGCGGCCTACGCGGACCGGGTGGTGTTCCTCGCGGACGGCAGGATCGTGGACGAGGTGCACGGACCGACGGCCGACTCGGTGCTCGACCGCATGAAGCAGTTCGACGCCAAGGGCCGCACCAGCTGAGGTGCCGTCACCCCTCGTGGTGAACCGCCCCCGCCCCTGCTGACGCCCCGCACCCCCCACCCGTACGACTGGACTCGAGAAGACACCCATGTTCCGTACCGCCTTGCGCAACGTGTTCGCGCACAAGGCCCGGCTCCTGATGACCGTGCTCGCCGTGATGCTCGGCGTGGCCTTCGTGTCGGGAACCCTGGTCTTCACCAACACCATCTCCGACGCCCTCCAGAAGAGCTCCGCCAAGGGCTTCGACCACGTGGACGTCGCCGTCGCCCCCGGCTGGAAGGACGCCGAGGGCGACAAGCTCGGTGAGGCCCACGAGCTGACCGCGGCCATGGTCGAGGACAGCGCCCGGGTGCCCGGCGCCGCGCGGGCCATCGGGGTCGTCACCGGGTTCACCGCCATGGCCGACCGGGACGGCAAGCTGATCGGCGACGGCTTCCAGTCGCAGGGCGGCAACTACTGGGGCACCGACGACCCCCGCTACCCGCTGACCGAAGGGCACGCCCCGAAGGGCGCGGACGAGATCCTCATCGACGCCGAGACCGCGAAGCGCACCGGCTACCAGGTCGGTGACACCGTACGGATGTCGGTCGACGGCCCCGTCCTCGAACCGGTCGTCGCCGGCGTCTTCACCACCGACGACGGCAATGTCGCGGCAGGCGGCAGCCTCGTGCTGTTCGACACGGCGACCGCGCAGAAGCTGTTCGACAAGGAGGGCACGTTCGACGAGATCGCCGTCAAGGCGAAGGACGGCGTCTCCGACGCCGCGCTGCGGGCGGAGCTGGACAAGGCGCTGCCGGCCGGCGCCGTGGAGACCACCACCGGCACCAAGCTCGCCGAGGACCAGGCGAGCATGATCGCCTCCTCGATGGAGGGGATGAAGCAGAGCCTGCTGGTGTTCGCCGGCATCGCCCTGTTCGTCGGCACGTTCATCATCGCCAACACCTTCACGATGCTGGTCGCCCAGCGCACCCGGGAACTGGCGCTGATGCGCGCGGTCGGCGCCTCCCGCCGGCAGGTCACCCGGTCGGTGCTGCTCGAGGCGTTCGTGGTGGGCGCGGTCGCCGCCGTGGTCGGACTGCTCACCGGTATCGGCATCGGGGCCGGGCTGCAGGCCCTGATGGGGACGTTCGACGCGTCCGTGCCCGCCGGACCGCTGGTCGTCACTCCGGGCACCGTCGGCACCGCGTTCGCGGTCGGCGTCCTGATCACCATGCTCGCCGCCTGGCTGCCCGGCCGCCGGGCCGCGAAGATCCCGCCGGTGGCGGCGATGAGCTCCGTGCACGCCAAGGCGACGACCAGGTCGCTCGTCCTGCGCAACACGCTGGGCGCGCTCGTCTCGGGTGCCGGCATCGCGGTGGTCCTCGCGGCCACGACGATGAGCGGCACGGACGGCCAGGCCCCCATGGGCATCGGCGCGGTGCTGCTGATCATCGGCGTGTTCATCCTGACCCCGCTGCTGTCCCGCCCGCTGATCGCCGCCGCGGCGCCGGTGCTGCGCGTCTTCGGGGTGTCCGGGAAGCTGGCCCGGCAGAACTCGGTGCGCGACCCGCGCCGTACGGCCGCGACCGCGTCCGCGCTGATGATCGGACTCACCCTGATCACCGGCATGACGGTGGTGGCGGGCAGCCTGCAGAACGCCATCGACAAGATGGCCGCCTCCTCGATCGAGGCCGACTACGTGGTGTCGATGGCGAACGGCAACTGGCTGTCGCCGGACGTCGAGCGGGCCCTGAAGCAGTCCGACGGCGTCACCGCCACCAGCCCGCTGCGCAACGCGGCCGTCCGCATCGACGGCGGGACCGACTCCGTCACCGGCGTCGACGGCGCCTCGATCGGCGAACTGACCGACTTCCCGGTCCTCGACGGCGCCTTCGAGGTGACCGGCACGCGGGTCGTCGTCGACCAGGAGACGGCCGAGGAGTACGGCTGGAAGGCCGGTTCGCGCTTCACCCTCACCTACGAGGACGGCAGGAAGCAGGAACTGGCGGTCGCCGGTGTCTACGAGGGCAACGAGATGTTCCGCGGCATCATGCTCGACACCGCGACCCTCGCCCCGCACCAGTCGGACCCGCTCGACATGCAGGTCATGGTGAAGACCTCCGGCGGTGCCTCCGACGCGGTGAAGGACGGGCTGGTGGAGGCCCTCGGCACCAACCCCGGAATCAAGGTGAAGGACAAGAAGGACATCTCCAACGAGCTGGCGTCCACGCTCACGCTGGTTCTGAACATGGTCTACGGGCTGCTGGCGATGGCCGTGCTCGTCGCGGTCCTCGGGGTCGTCAACACCCTGGCCATGTCGGTGTTCGAGCGTTCCCAGGAGATCGGCATGCTCCGCGCGATCGGCCTGGACCGCAAGGGCGTCAAGCGGATGGTCCGCCTGGAGTCCCTGGTGATCTCCCTGTTCGGCGGGGTGCTCGGCATCGGCCTCGGCGTGTTCTTCGGCTGGGCGGCCGGCCGGCTGGTGGGCTCCACGGTGGCGACGTACGAACTGATCCTGCCCTGGGACCGGCTGGCGGTCTTCCTGCTGCTGTCCGGCGCCGTGGGCATCCTCGCGGCACTGTGGCCGGCCCGGCGGGCGGCACGGCTGAACGTGCTCGGGGCGATCAAGGCCGAGTAGCCATCGGCGGCCGGAGGGTGGAGCAGTACGGGGGGCGGGGCGCGGGCCCTGTTCCGGTGGCCGAAGCCGGCTCGGCGTCGGTCGCCGGACCAGGGCCCTTCGTCGTGCCGGGTGCCATCCGAGGGGCGGAGGGACGGGCACCGCTCCGTCAGTTCCAGGTGCGGGCGCGCAAGGGGAGACCGGAGGTGCCGGATCCGGGGGTCCGCACGGCCAGGACCTGGTTGACGCCGAGGCGGTTGCGTTCGAAGGCGAGCGCGGAGGCGGCCATGTACAGCAGCCAGACGCGGGCACGGCCGGGCCCCGCGAGGGAGACCGCCCGGTCCCAGTCGGCCTCCAGGTTCGCCACCCAGCGGCGCAGGGTGAGTGCGTAGTGCTCGCGGATCGACTCGACGTCGCGCGTCTCGAAGCCGGCCCGCTCCAGCAGGGACACGGTGGTGCCCACGAGGGCGAGTTCACCGTCGGGAAAGACGTACGCGTCGATGAACGGGGTCAGTTCGTACTCCGTCTCGTCCCGCTGCGGGCGGCGCGCGATCTGGTGGTTCAGCAGCCGCCCGCCGGGCCTCAGGAGGCGGTGCAGAGCGGTGGCGTACTCCAGATAGCGCGGGGAGCCGACGTGTTCGGCCATGCCGATCGAGGAGATGGCGTCGTAGGGGCCGTCCGTGACGTCCCGGTAGTCCTCGACGCGGATCTCGACGCGGTCGGTGAGTCCTTCTTCGGCGACGCGCTTGCGGGCGTACCCGGCCTGCGCCTGGGAGAGGGTGACGCCGACGACGCTCACGCCGTGCTCGCGGGCGGCGTGGATCGCCATGGAGCCCCAGCCGCAGCCGACGTCCAGCAGCCGCTGCCCGGGCGTCAGGGCGAGTTTGCGGCAGACGAGTTCGAGCTTGTCGCGCTGGGCCTGTTCGAGGGTCGCCCGCGGCGGCGGGGCGGGCCAGTAGGCGCAGGAGTACACCATGGACGGGCCGAGGACGATCTCGTAGAAGTCGTTGCCGACGTCGTAGTGGTGGCTGATGGCCCGCCGGTCGCTGTGCTTGGTGTGCAGGCCGCGGCGGGGCCTGCGGACCTCCTCCGGGGGCGGGCCGGGCGGCAGCGGCGGGCCGGCCAGCGCGGCGAGGCCGCGGACGGCGGAGCGGACGCCCGGGTCACGCAGGGACCGGGCGAGGGTGGGGGCGTCCTCGCCGCGCTGCCAGACGAGGCCGGCGATGGCGTCGAGGGCGGTGTACAGGTCGCCCTCGACGCCGAGGTCACCGGTCACCCAGGCGCGGGCGAGGCCGAGTTCGCCCGGCTTGAACAGCAGGTGGCGCACGGCACGGCGGTTGCGTACGACGAGGATCGGGGCGGTGGGCGGACCGGCCTGTGATCCGTCCCAGGCGCGGATGCGCAGCGGGAGGGGCGCCCCCACCAGCTGTTCGACAAGGCCCTTCAGCCGCGGAGCGGCGTCTCTCATGGTGTACACCTCCGATAGGGCCGTCCCCTGCTCGAGCGAGGTCGAGAGCCTGGGGAGGGGAAATCCCGGAATGTCCTCACCAAGAAAACACCCACGGGGCGCACGGCACCCCCCGGCGCGCGTCATGAGTGGGCAAAACGCGGAAAGGGCCGCCCGCACCACGGATGGCGG
>NZ_JAPJDM010000035.1:22138-61395 GCF_026242095.1 Streptomyces sp. NEAU-W12 | reverse complement strand
CACGCCTACCAGGGCCGGTACTGGATCGACGGCGACCGGATCGACTACCTCGACGACCTCGGCTTCTGGGCCGTGGGCTACTTCCGCGGCGACGAACTCCACCACGTCGGCTACATCATGCACCTGGGCTGATCGCCCGCGCGGCCCCGGCACCGCACGCCGGGGCGCCCTCCCCGCCGGGCGTGCGGCACCCGAGGAGACAGCGGCGCGGTCAGTCGCAACGGAGCGGCCGGGGCCGGCCATCGGCCACACCGGCTACCTGTCCGGCACCGAGCCCGCCCTGTCCGACGGTTCGCGTGACCGCTCCGTGCACGGGCACGGCTGTTCCTGGTCCTGGCGGTACTCATGGCAAGGGATACCGCGCGCCCCCGCGGCGCGCGGTATCCCGGGAGATGGCCGGTCCGGTTCAGACGAGTTCGGCCGAGAGCGTGATCGTCGTGCCCGACAGGGCCTTGCTGAGCGGGCAGTTGGCCTTGGCGTCCTGCGCCGCCGTGACGAACGCGTCGTTGTCGATGCCGGAAACGGTGCCCTCGACGGTGAGGTGGATTCCGGTGACGCCCTCGCCGGGCTGGAACGTCACGTCGGCGGAGGTGACGAGCCTGGTGGGCGGGGTGCCCGCTTCTTCGAGGCCGTGCGACAGCGCCATGGAGAAGCAACTGGAGTGGGCCGCGGCGATCAGCTCTTCCGGGCTGGTCCTTCCGTTCGCCTGCTCGGCGCGCGACGGCCACGACACCGGCTGGTCACCGGTGCCGGAGGAATCGAAGGCGACGACGCCGCCTCCGGTGAGCAGGCCGCCTTCCCAGACGGTGTGTGCTGAGCGCTTGGTTGCCACGAGGGGTCCTTTTCTCTTGCCGTGCGTAGAGGGAAGCGATGGCGGGCCCGATGTCCCAGCTGCGGCCCGTGCGACCGGTCGTTCCACCCGGACCGCGCGTAGCCCGGCGGTCGGGCTCGTGCTCCGCCTCCACAGATTCTGCTGAAGAACCGACCGGCGGACATCGGCCGATCGGCCTATGTCGCTGGTCCACCTGTCTCGACGGGGGACGTCATGAACAGCAGGTGCGCACCGGGGCGCAGGGGGAGTAAAACCGTGCGTCCCATGGGTTCACGGTCAGGACGCAACCGGCCGGACCCGGGCAGACCGACGCCGGTGGCCCCGCCCGCGCGCCGGCTCCCCAGGCAGTCGCCCCTCTTCGGGGTCGTCATGTCGGTCGGGCCCGGCTCGACGACCCGACCGGCACCGTCGCGCGTCGGGCGGGACGGACAGCGATCCGGCCCAGGCGGCATCCGGACGGTGTCGTACCAGGTGCACGGGGTGCCGTCGGGCAGCCGGTTGGCGGGGAAGTACAGATCGTCGAAGACCACCAGGGAGCCCGGCCGGACGGCCGGGTCGAGGGATCCGCAGACGGTGAAGGACACCACGGCCTCTGCCTCGCAGGCCAGCAGGGCGGCGAGGTTCGCCTTGTGGTCGACCTGGCTGGAGAGCCGGTGGTGTCCGGCGCCGTGCCGGGACAGCTGCACGATCTCCGTGCCCCGCAGGCGTCCTTCGGTGACGGTGACGACGCCGTGGTCCGTGGTGACGGTCCGCTCGGCCGCCCCCTCCAGGTGGGGCCAGTCGTAGCTGCCGGAGCCGGTGACGGTCAGCGCTGGTCGATCGCGAGCCCGCGTGCCGCGAGTTCGGTCAGGCCGGGATCACATCGGCCTTGCAGTATCCGTGCGTTCAGGGGAGGCGAGTGCTGCGGGCACGTTCGTCAGGCCGGTCAGGTCACGGACTGGTTCGTCGGGCTGCCGCACACCGCCGAATCGCCCGCGCAGTTCCCCGAGGCGGCGCACCGCCCGCGCAAAGAGGCGCCGTTCGGGCAGCGCCGTCGTGCTCGTGGGGTGGGATGTCGCCGATCGCTGTGTGGAGGTGCTGGTTGTCGAACCGGTCGGCCTCCCCCGGCCTTCGGCCGGGGGTGCCCCCACCGCGGTGGGGGGTTCGCCACGGCTGCGGGATCCGCCACGAGGCCGGAGCCCGCAGCCGGTTGTTCGCCGGACAGAGGTCAGCCGCTGACCGTGAGGTTCGAGCTTCCGCTGCTCCGGTACCCCTCGGTGGCCATGATCATGTAGTACCTGAACTGGCCCATGTTCATGCCCGCACGCGCCCAGGCGTCGAAGTGGTTGCCGGTGGTGATGGTGCCGGAGCCGCTGGTGATCTTCGACTGCCGGACGCTCCAGTACTGGTCGAAGGTGCGGGTGCCCTCGACGGAAGGGGCGTTGTACCGCGTCGTCTTGTAGATGTCGTACGTGCCGCCGTCGCTGTGGACGGTGCCCCTGTACTCGCCGGTGGGCCGGTAGCTGCCCCAGTTGTCGACGATGTAGTACTCCACCAGCGGGTTCGACGTCCAGCCGTAGAGGCAGCCGTAGCCGTTGCCCGACGGGTTGAAGTAGCCGGTGTAGCGGACCGTCCTGCGCCCGCCGGTGTTCCAGCCCTTGCCGGCGACGAAGTTGCCGCAGTTGGTCCACCGGGTGCTGTAGCTGCCGCCGCCGTTGAGCGTCATGGAGACGGAGCCGCCGCCGTCGGTCCAGAACGAGTAGTACATGCCGTCGTAGCCGGTCTGGTTGGTGGTGATGGTGGTGGCGGCGTGGGCGGTGCCGGGCAGCAGCAGTCCGGACGCGGTGGCGAGCGCGACGGTGCCGGCGCCGCCGAGGAAGCCTCGTCGGCTCAAGCCGCTGGAGGGAGCGGGGTTCTGCTGGATCTGGTCCTGCTGTGTGCCGTCCTGTTGCATGCGTCCTCCCGATGAAGGCTGGTGGGGGGCGGGCGGCTCCTGCTGCCCGCGGCCTTGCATGGAACACGGCGGGGGTCGCCCGTCGTCGTGCCGCAACGACCGACCGCCCTCCCCGGTCACATGACGTGAGGGGAACGACGGTCTCCTGTCGTTCGGTGGCCATAGTTTTCGTAAAGCACAATGGACCTGTCAACAGTTTCGGCAACCTTTCGGAAACATCCCCTTCATCAGGAGAGGTCTCGGCGAGTACGTCTTTGCTGTTCAAGACACCTCTCACGCGAACCACCGCAAGGGATGGAGCACAACAGAGAAGGGGCACAACGCAAGCGTGTGCACAATGCGCGAAACTTTCGAAGGGGCGTGGACGCGACTGCGACAGCCGCGCCTCCGCTGGATCCGCCCTCGCTCCGCTCGCCGAGTGGGCCTTCGTGCAGCCGCTGGCGCCCCGGTCCGAGCGGGGCCGCAGGCGGCTGGACGACCGGACGGTCCTCGACGGGATCGTGTGGAAGTTGCGGCCCCGGGCTGTCCGGCAGTGCCAGCCCGTCCCGACGCTGCCGGGGCCGCTTGCCGCTCGGCTCGGCATCCCCCGAGTCGAACTGCCCCCAGCTTCAGCCGGATCGCTGCGACAACCCGGTGGTGAAGGTCTCTCGCCTCACTCGGTTCCATGGCGCCTCGTGGCGCACCCACCCGCTGCGACAAGACCGCCGAGTCCCACCAGGCAGCCGTCACCCTCGCATCGCTGCTGATGTGGGCATGACATTTGACGACGACTCCCAGCGGTGATCGCCGCAGAGCTGTGCCAGCGGCTCCCCGACAAGGCAGTCAAGGGGCATCGCAATACACTGATCCAGTCGGCCTCGCCGACCGGAGTCGAGCGTCAAGAGTCCCGATGATCGGGCATCACGCAGCCGCTCCCATCGGCCACTCCAGCACAAGTCCGCAGGCGAGGCAGGCCCGACGGGCTCGACCTGTTAGATGTCGCGAAGCAGGTCGAGACACACCCGCGCTACCGCCGAACCCCAGGTCAGCGACCCTTCTCGGCAGGCTCAAGGACCGCGACGCACTCCACACGCGAGACCACCGGAAAGATGCCGGCCGGAACAAGCCGGAGAAAATCCCAGGTCAGGGCAAAATTCTCCGCTTCCTGCCAGAGGTACGGGCTCCCAGGCGTCGAGCGAGCGTCACAGCCGGCAGCCGGCCCTCCTGCTCCGGGGCATCACAGGCCGGCACGTCCCACTCCCCTGACTTCACCGCGTTCGCTCGAGACGCAGACGCGTACAGACGGGCGCCCGCCCGGCCGGAGGGCCGGCCGGGCGGGCGTATGTCACTGCGGCAGCGGGTCAGCCTCGGATGCGGCCGAAGATCGGGGCGCTCGGCGCAGCGGGGTCGTCGCTGAGGTAGTACTCGCGCATCGCCGTGCGGTACTCGCTGCGGGAGACCTGTCCGTCGCCGTCCTGGTCCAGGCCCGCGACGGCCTGGTCCAACTCGGGCTGCGGCACGCCGTAGGCGCTCAGCATGCGGCCGATCTCGTCACGGTTGAGGACGCCGTCCCCGTCGGTGTCGGCGAGGTCGAACTCGGCGTCGAGGGCCTGGTCGATGACCTGCATGAACTTGTTCTGCCGAGCGCCGGCGAAGGCCGTCTCGAACTCCTGCTTCGTGACCTGGCCGTCGCCGTCGCTGTCGGCCAGCTCGGCGAGCCTCTGCCAGCACTTGGTGTAGGTGCTGCGGACCTTGGAGGCGGCCGGCGACGCCTCGTCGAACGACCGGATGAGGCGCTCGGCGATGCGCTCGAAGTCGTCCGCGGCGATGACGCCGTTGCCGTCCTCGTCGATCGCGTCGAAGACGCGGTGGGACTTGTCCAGGATCGCGGTGGCGGCCATGAGGGTACCTTTCCAATACGTGGGGGCGACGCAGACCGAAACATCACGTCTCGCACATGCTCCGGCACGCAACGTGTTCGTCAGCTGCATGCAACCACGGAGGAGCCCCGGACGCATCCCGGTGACACGAGGCGGTCGGCGGTTTCTCGCTCGTCTGACGGATGCCGGCGGGAAAGCCCGCGCGCCCCTCAGGCAGGGTTTACCTCCATCAGGCTGACGGGGGCCTGCGGCAGGTGGAGCGCATGGAGCCGCAACCCTGCCCGGGCATAGAGGTCTTCGAACTCCGTGCGGCTGCGGACCCTGGCGCTGCCCATGCACATCTGGAACAGGTCGACCGTGCGACCCATGTGGAAGGGGTGCCCTGAGGGGCCGGTGCCGGCGGGGTGGTCCGCCAGGCAGTCGAGGACCAGGACCCGCCCGTGTCCGGGGAGCACGGCCGCCACGTTGCGCAGCAGTCGCAGCGCCTGCTCGTCACCCCAGTCCATCAGCACGAACGACAGCAGATAGGTGTCGCCGCCCGCGGGTACGGCCTGGAACATGTCACCCCCCGCCACGGAGCACCGGTCCGCCAGCCCCGCGTCCGTCAGCGCCTGCTGGGCGCCGGTGACGGTGGCCGGCTGGTCGAACAGCGTGCCGTCGATGTGGGGGTTGGCGGTGAGAACTGCGGTCAGCACCTGGCCCAGCCCGCCGCCGATGTCGACGATCCGGCGTACGTCCCGGTAGTCGTAGGAGAGCGCGGTGGGGATCTGGAGAGCCTTGGCCACCGACACCATCCCGGCGTCGAACACCTGCCGCTCCTGTGGACGGCCGTGCAGCCAGGTCCAGTAGCAGTCGGTCCCGAGGACGTCCTTGACGGGGGCGTCACCGGTGGAGACCGCGTGCTGGAGCCGCTCGAAGACCCGCCACATCCACGGCTCGCTCTGGAGCACCGCGAGGTCTCGCATGGACCGGGGGTGATCGGTGCGGAGGTGCTGTCCCAGCTCGCCGAGGGCGAACACGCCGGGCGAGACCTCACGGACGACCCCGACACCGGTCAGCGAACCCAGCAACCGGCGCAGTCCTGCAGGATCGCTGCCGGTTCGGGCGGCCAGATCATCCACGGTCCGGTCCTGGCCGGCGAACGCGTCCGCGACGCCCAGGCGCGCGAACGCGCCCACGGCCTGCCCGACCCAGAACCCCAGAGTGATCTCCACCAACCGCACCGCGGCCGGGTCGTGCACCTGGGTTCCCGTGTCCTGTGACCGACTACCGACGTTCGTCATGGCCATCGTTTCGCCACCGCCTTTCCGACACGTACATGAGGTACGAAGCCGAGATATACATGCACCCGTGGTGGGGGGCCTCCGCCGACACCCCGGCCTCAAGTGAGGGAATCTCGGTTTCAGACACGCGCCAAGAAGGAACGGACTTCACGGACCATCTCCTCGACGGACTGCGCGATGAACAGCCTTCCCTGGTAAGTGGAGATATCATAGTCTGATGTAATCATTTCCTGGATGGAGAATTTCTCGACCGGGCAGGTGTCGAGTTTGGCGAGTTCTCCGCTCGACGACAGGAGAGCCGCCCCGTACGCCTTGGCCCGGCCATCCTCCTGCACGAGCCCTGTCTCCATCGTGAACCAGAAGACCTGACTGATCGCCTGAAGGTCCTGCTCGGAACCAGCGTTGTTCGCGGCTTTTCCGAACAGCCGGTAGAGATCGGCGAACAGCGGGTCGGCCAGCATGACGGCATGCCCGACGAGTTCGTGCAGCATGTCGGGTTCCGGGCTGTAGTGGGGCCGGCTGGGACACCGCAGATACATGGTCGTCGAGAAGATGCCGTCGCCGAAGCGCCCGTAGAACTCCTTCACCGGGGCCAGGCCGTCGACCGGGAGCAGCCGGAACCCTGTGAGGCTGTCCAGGCGCTGCCCGAGGTCGTCGATCCTGGGCGTGTGGGTGACGGGCAGCGGCAGCCGCTCCTTGGCCTGGAGGTAGCGGGTACTCGCGACGCGGGGGTGTACGGCGTTGAGCTTCGAGACCATCGTGCCCCACAGCAGATCTTCCTCTGCGCTGTAGGCCACCGGGTGCGAGTTGGGACCGCCCGCGCTGCGGATCGCCTCCGTGATCTCCCTCCTGCGCCGGGCGCAGGGCTCGTCAAGCCCCCCTCCCGCCTCCACGCGGTGCTCATCCGCACGACTCATGGCTGGTCACCCGTCCCCGTTCCGGTGCTTTAAGGACCTTGTACACGAAGACATTTTCCACTCGGGACGCTCGCCCGAGGTATCCCACGCCGGGAACTCGCGGCCTCGTCGGACGACCGAATAGGGTGAATTCCGCGCCCGCAGGTTCTCTGTTCTCGCGCCTCCCTGCTTCACTGAGCGCCGTGGCCATTGCCTCGGGTCTCCGGGAGCTGCGGCCTGAAAAACGGTCCGGCCTCCGGCAGGAGCCGGGCTGGAATCCACGCTAGGCCATTTGGAGTACGGTGTCGGGAAGCAGTGTCGTTCATGGGCATATGACGCCGGATGAGTTCCGCCGTTACGGCCGGCAGGTGGTCGACTGGATCGCCGCGTACCAGGAGAAGATCGAGTCGTACCCGGTGCGGTCCCGGATCGCACCGGGTGAGGTGCTGGACGCGCTGCCGCAGAGCCCCCCGGAGACCGGCGAGGGGTTCGAGGGGGTCATGGCGGACCTGGACCGGGTGCTGCTACCCGGCATCACGCACTGGCAGCACCCCTCCTTCTTCGCGTACTTCCCGGCCAACGCCAGTGGCCCGGCGATCCTGGGCGACCTCCTCTCGTCCGGACTGGGCGTTCAGGGCATGCTGTGGGCCACCAGTCCGGCCTGTACCGAGCTCGAGACCCGGGTGATGGACTGGCTGGTGGACCTGCTGGGGCTGCCGGACGCGTTCCGGGAGAACGGCGTCATCCAGGACTCGGCGTCCAGCGCAGCGCTGGTGGCGGTCGTCGCCGCACTGCATCGGGCGGGCGGCGGGAAGCCGGGGCAGGAGGGCATCACCGTGCCGTACACGGTCTACACCAGCTCGGAGACCCACTCCTCGCTGGTGAAGGCCGCACGGATCTGTGGGGTCGGCGCGGCTGCCGTGCGCGTGGTGGACGTCGATCAGCGGACCCTGGCGATGGACCCGGCCGGCCTGGAGACGATGATCGCCCGGGACCGCGCGGCCGGTGCGGTTCCCCTGCTGGCGTGCGCGACCGTCGGCACCACCTCCACCACCGCGATCGACCCGGTGGCCGGGATCGGCGCGGTGTGCCGCCGCAACAGCGTCTGGCTGCACGTGGACGCGGCCTACGCGGGTGTGGCGGCGGTGTGCCCGGAACTGCGGTGGCTCAACGACGGACTGGCTCAGTACGCCGACTCCTACGTCACCAACCCGCACAAGTGGATGCTCACCAACTTCGACTGCACCGCGCTGTGGGTGGCCGACCGCACACCGCTGGTGGGCGCGCTCTCGGTCCTCCCCGAGTACCTGCGCAACCAGGCCACCGCCTCCGGCGAGGTCATCGACTACCGCGACTGGCAGATCCCGCTCGGCCGCCGCTTCCGCGCGCTCAAGCTGTGGTCGGTGATCCGCTGGTACGGCGCGCAGGGGTTGCGGGCACACATCCGCAGCGGGGTGGGACTGGCGCGGCAGCTGGCCGGGTGGATCGAGGCCGACGCGGCATTCCACCTGCACCCGCACCACCCGCTGGGCCTGGTCTGCTTCCGCCCTCTGTGGCCCCAGCTCCCCGAGGCCGAGGCGGACGCGGCCACGCTGCGTGTGATGCAACGGCTGAACGACTCCGGCGACCTGTACCTCACCCACACCAAGGCCGGCGGCCGGGTACTGCTGCGCATGGCCATCGGCACTCCGGGCACCGAGCAGCGGCACGTGCGAACGGCCTGGGACCGGATCACCGCCGCGGTGGCCTCCGAGACCGCCCCCTGACACCCAGCGAGGCGATCGAGCCGCTTCGCACCGCACGCAGAAACCTCGGCCGACCTTCCAGGAGCACACATGCACGACGTGATCGTCATCGGCGGCGGCATCTCCGGTGCCACCGCCGCCCGCGAACTGGGGACAGCAGGGCATTCCGTGCTGCTGCTGGAAGCCCGCGACCGCCTCGGGGGACGCACCTGGACCAGCACCTTCCCCGGTACCGGCACACCTGTCGACCTCGGCGGCATGTGGCTGGGCCGCCGCGACACCTTCCTCCACATCTACGCCGAGGCCGACCGCTATCGACTGCCCGTCACCCAAAGCCCCAGCACGACCGTCAGCAGCCTGTTCATCGACGGCACGCGCCACACCGACCCGCAGGCCCTGCCCCCCGGCTACGGTGCCGAAATCGATGATGCCGTCCGGCGCATCACCCTCACCGCCCATGCCACTCGCCCCCACCTCCACGACCCCGACCACACCCGCCCCCTGGACGTGTCGGTTCGCCGGTACCTGGCCACGCTCGGCCTGTCCGCCACAGCGGTCGCCACCCTCAGCCGGCAGGCGTCGGTGCACTACGGGGCCCCCGCCGACGAGGTCTCCGCCCTGTACCTTCTCGGCGAGATCGCCACCCGCTACACCCCGTTCGCGCAGCAGACGCTGGCCCTCGATGTCCTCGACAGCTTCCGCGACGGGACGAAGGCCCTCCTGGACGCCCTCATCGCCGATGCCGACGCCGAACTCCACCTCTCCTCACCCGTTCGCCGTGTCGTCCAGACCTCCGACCGCGTCGAGGTCATCACCGAGTCCGCGGAGCGGTTCCTCGCCCGCACCGCGATCGTCGCCACTCCGTTGAACTGCTGGCAGAACATCGACTTCCGCCCGGCCCTGCACCCCGCAAAGCAGGCCGTCGCCTCCCAGGGGCACGCCGGCCACTTCGCCAAGGTCTGGTTGCTGGCCGAGGACCTGCCCGAGCCGCACTTCTTCGCCGCGGGCAGCCCGGACGGGTTCCAGTGGATCCGTACGGAAAGGATCACCGAACAGGGCAGTCTGCTCACCGGCTTCGGCGACCCCGTAGCCTCCCCCGACCTGTACACCCTGGGCGGGGCGCAGAAAGCCCTGGCCGCCTACGCGCCCTCGTCCCGCGTCACAGCGGTGCACAGCCACGACTGGAACCAGGACCCCTACGCCCGCGGCACCTGGATCGCCTACCGCCCCGGCTGGCTCACCACCCACGGGCCCGCCATCAGCGCCCCCGAAGGACGCGTCGCCTTCGCCGGAGGCGACACGTCGACCAGTTACAACGCCCTGTGGATGGACGGGGCCGTCGAAACCGGCATCCGCGCCTCCGCCCACACCCGCACTCTGCTAGACACACCGGTCGCCATCACTCATGTCTGATCCGGCGCCGAGAGAGCCCTACGTGAGCGCCCGGCGCTCAGCGCACGCCAGGCCCCGGACCGTCGCCGATCGGCAGCAGATTGCCCGCGACGCGAGGTACGCAGCGGTCGAGCCCGACGCCGCGACCGGCGATCACCTCGAAGCCCGTCGGCCGCAGCCGCAGCTCGATCGCCCGCAGCCGGTCGAGATTCCCCAACGCGCGGACGCGGGCCCGCAGGGCCGACCGGTCGAAGAGGTCCTCGGGCCGTACGAATACCGCGCCACCGTCGGTTTCCGTCTCCTCGCCCGCGAGATCGACGAGGCCGATGCCACCCGGGTGGTAGACCCGGTCCGCGGCCAGCCAGGTCACGGGCAGGTCCGCGAACAGCCCGGGCATGTCGGCGAAGCGCATCGGCAGGACCACAGGGTTGAGGTACGCGTCGACGTCCGCGACGTCCTGTTCGGCCGCGGTCAGGGGGGTACCGGTCCAGCCGGTGGGAAAGCCGTAGTCCGCGAGGGACAGTTCGAGTCCGAGGTCACGGATGGTGGCGAGCCCGCCCTCGTGGCTGCCGGGCGGCGTGAGCAGTCGCACGAGTTCCCGGTCCAGCATCCGGCTGTGTTCGCCGACCGCGTCGTACAGCCATAGATGGATCAGCCCGTCGTCCGCCATGTGCTCGGTGAGCCACCGCAACCCGGCCCGCGGAGAGGGGAGATGATGCAGGACCCCGCAGCAGACCACGAGGTCGAACCGGCGCCGCAGGTCCAGTTCGGGCATGCTGCCGTAAACGAGTTCGACATTGGTCACCTCGTGCCACTCGGCGCTCCGCCGCGCGATCTCGATGGAGCGGCGACAGGCGTCCACTCCCGTGAACCGGGCCCGGGGGTAACGCTTGGCGAGCGCCAGCAGGATGGAGCCGGTTCCACACCCGGCGTCAAGCACCTCCCAGCCCTCCAGCTCCGAGTCGCGCAGAACGAAGGGGAGATGGTCGGCGATCATGTCCATGAGCGGAGCGTCTTCCGCCGGGGACGGGAAGGGAAAGTCCTCGTAGAGGCTTGCGACGTCGCTTGTCGTCATGTCGGGTGCCACCTTCCTGATGTCCGATTCGGGAGCGCCGACACCAGAAAGCAGCGGCTTTCCCGTGGCCTGCCGGGCAGTCTAAGCAGACATCTCATGCCTCCACGAAATTTTCCCCGGAACGGCGCGGTGTCCAGGTTCACCACGTTCGACCAACCGGCCGAACCCGGCAGCTCCGGGGCGTGAAGCACATGCTCACGGGCACACTGCCATGCCCGTCCGTCGTTGACACCACAGGTTGTCAGCGCTTCGGGAGCGGCCCGCTGTCCACCTTTTCCAAAACCCCGGAATCCGCGAGAACCCATTAATTGATGAAATCCGGAAACCATCCCGTCGCCTACGAGGCGCGGTTGCCCGGACGAGACCTCGAAGAAGAGAGACTGCAAGAAATGCTGATCTGCGGGCTGAAGCTCACCCATGACGGCGGTATCGCCGTCGTCGAGGACGGCACACTGCTGTGCAGCATCGAGATGGAGAAGCTGGACGGCAACCCGCGCTTCCAGCCGCTGGATCGGCTGGAAGTCATCGAGGACGTCCTGGCCGGGCAAGGAGTGGGACTGTCCGATCTCGATGCCGTCGTGATCGACGGGTGGATGGCGGCACCGGGTGAACCCGCACCCGTGCTGCGCGAGGTGACGCACCACGGACGGCCGGTGGCACTCGAGGTCGCACCGTACAGCGAGGAGGACGGCGGCGCCGGGCCGGCGCTGAGTCGCTACGAGTTCGACGGTCTGCCACTGGGCGGCCGTGTCGTCCGGTACGCCAGTTATCACCACGTGACGCAGCATCTGCTCGGCGCCTACTGCACCAGCCCGTTCGCCACACGCGGGGAGCCCGCGCTGGCGGTGGTCTGGGACGGCGGCACCGTTCCGCGGCTGTACCGTGTGGACGCCGCCCCGTTCCGGGTACGGAGCCTGGGGTCGCTCCTTCCCGTCTACGGCAACGCCTTTGCCGACTACTGCGCCCAGTGGGACCCGTTCCGCTCCCCCGCGGCAGCGCTGCAGGACGCGCAGGAGATCAGCAACGCCGCGGTACCGCGGAACCTCAACGTGGCGGGCAAGGCGATGGCCTACGCCGCCCTGGGACGGGACGAGCCGGCCCTGTACCGGCACTTCGACACCCGACTGGGCCGTGTCCCGCTCACGTTCGACACCGGGATCGAGCTGGCCGAGCAGTGCCGGGCGCACCGTGCCACCGTGTGGCCGGGCGGCTCGGACGCCGACTTCATCGCGAGCTTCCAGGGCTATCTCGGCACCAGGCTGCTGACCGCGCTACGCGAGCGCGTCGCGGAGCTCGCTCCGGACCTGCGCAGCCCGAACCTGTGCCTGTCGGGCGGCTGCGCTCTCAACATCAAATGGAATAGTCTGATCCGGTCCAGCGGTCTCTTCCGCGAGGTATGGATTCCACCGTTCCCGAACGACTCCGGCGCCGCGATCGGCACGGCGGTCGCCGAGATGGCCTGCCAGGAAGGCAGAACCTCCCTGGACTGGGACGTGTTCCGCGGCCCTCAGCTGCCGCCGGTGACCGACGTACCGGGCTGGGCATGGGAGCCGTGCGACGCCGCCGGGCTCGCCAAGGTGCTCCACGAGACCGCGGAGCCGGTAGTGGTCCTCACCGGGCGGGCCGAGTTGGGTCCCCGCGCACTGGGCGGCCGCAGCATCCTCGCCCCGGCCACCGACCCGAAGACGAAGGACCGGCTCAACCACATCAAAGGCCGTGCCGCGTACCGTCCGGTCGCCCCGATCTGCCTGGAACACCGGGCACCGGAGGTCTTCTCCCCCGGTTGCCCGGACCCGTACATGCTCTTCGACCATGCGGTGCGACCCCGGTGGTCCGAGAGGATCCCGGCCGTCGTCCACCTCGACGGCACAGCCCGGCTCCAGACCGTGACCGAGCGCGACAGCCCGCTGCTGGCAGCGGTGCTCGCGGAGTACGAGCAGCTCAGCGGCGTACCGGTGCTGTGCAACACCAGCGCCAACGACCAGGGGCGCGGTTTCTTCCCCGACGTACGCACGGCGGCGCGCTGGGGCCGTGTGGACCTCCTGTGGTCGGAAGGGCGCCTGTACTCCCGACGGTGACGGCGCGCGACACCGGTGGGCGACCGGGGCCGCCCGCCGGAACACCGCGCCTCCCGGCCCAGGGCGCGAGATCACTGACAGGCCGTCAGAACGAGTGTCAAGACGGCCTGCAGCCGTGCGGTCCTGGATCGAGGAGGCGCACCCCTCGCCCCCGCACGACTCGCGAAACAGCAGGTCAGCGGCGTTCACATCCCGGTGTCGATCACCTTGCGGGCACACACCGGAGCCAGTGGCTCATAGTGTTCGAACGGACACGGTGAGTGCTTGCGGTGCAGGTGGGCGTGAGCGGATCATGAGTGGCCCCCCAGCCTCCAGGAAGGACGCCCGGCTCATGGCTCACCGCAAGGTGTATCTCGCCGTCGGCAGGACCAACACCCGGATCTACCGCTTCGACCCCATCGACGGGGACACCCGCCTCGTCGGCAGCGTCCCGCCCTACGAGCCCGGCTACACGGCCATGGGCGCTCAGTACCGTGGCGACGACACCGAGCCCTTGTTGCTGGCAGTGAGCCGCAACAAGCTCATCACCATCGACGTGGCGGCCGGCACCCTGAAGGACCAGGTGATCGACGGGCTGCCGAGCGGACCCTGGTTCGACGGTGACACGGATCCCGACGGGAAGATCCTCTTCGTCGTCAGCAACCCCGACGTGCACAGCTACGCCATCGATGTGGCGGCCGGGAAGGCCACGCCCCGGAACGCACCGGGAGGCGGCCGGTGGGACGACTTCGCCTACCACCCCAAGGACGGACGGCTGATCTCGGTGGAGGGCGACAACGGCGACCTGCTGCTCGTCGATCCGAGTCGGCAGCCCATGAGGACCGTCCTCAAGAAGGAGGTCTTCCCGCCCGCGGAAGCCAGCGCCGCGGCAGGCTCGCGCAAGTCGTACTCCGCCACCTTCTTCGACCAGGACGGCAACTTCTACGCGGTCGACTCCGCGGGCAACGTCAACCACCTCGACCTGACCAGGGCCGCGATCCCCGACCACTCCCAGCGCATCGGACAGGGAAGGGTACCTGTCGGCGCCCTCGAAATCATGAACGGCGCCGGACGCATCACCCCTCTGCCGCTCCCGCCCAGCTACGACGAGATCGCCGTGTCCAAGAAGTTCAACCGGACATGGGAGAGCAGCGAGCCCCGGGGCAGGGTGTACAGCTTCGAACTCACGCTCACCGCCGTCAGCAAGGACAGCGGCAAGGCCGAGGACGTCAAGAGGTTCCGGATCTCCTTCGACCTGCCCACGGTGAAGGGCGCGAAAGCCGAAGCATCCGGCGTGGACGTCATCGCCCAGGACGGGAAGGCGTACCTGGAATCCCAGAACGACCAGTTCCTTGCCGCGGGCACCTCCCGGCCGATCACCGTACAGGTCACCGTACCGGGCGACCCGGCTCACCTGCCCCAGGAGTACCCCCTCGACGGCCTCAAGGCCACGCGCCTGCCCAGCCGCTGATCGCATCCGCGCTGGGCAACGACCCTTCGGTCACGGACCGATACCGGGCGTCACCTCCCGCGGAACCGTAACCATCGCGCCCCGACACAGCGTCATGGCGGCCGGCCGCCACCACCCGCGCCGGCGCCCCCACAGCTGCGCGCCCGCGGACGGCCGCCGGAGACGCTCACGGGCTGCGGACCACCCACCGGTCGAGAGTTCCGGGCCTCCGCTGCCCCATCCGCAGATGTGCCCGGCTCCCCGATCGAGCAGGCGGGCTGACGGATCTCCGCCGCAACGCCCACCCATGCCTACGCGCCGGCCCCGGAGAGTCGCTCATCCACCCCCGCTGCGTGGTGCGTCCAGCGCCGCGTCCCCCCGGAAACACGAAGGAGTCTCATGAGCCTGATCGCCCCCGGAGCACCGCCGGCCGCCCGGAGTACGGCAGGGCAGGGCATCCCTTCCACATCACCAAGGAAGAGGAACGGCAGTTGCGCCTCAAGGGCGCCGGGGCCGCACCGTCACTGGTGATCGGACAAGCCACCTCCTTCGACGAGTACGCCCGCCAGCTGATGATCCCGCCGGCCGTCATGGATCTCGCGCGCAAGGCGGAGGACCTGCGCCTGTCCGCGTGGGAGGTCGAAGCGATGCGCAAACACCTCGCCCCCGCCGCCGAACCCGGTGACAAGGTGGGACTGCTGCGCCAGATCCTGGTGGAGAAGTACCAGCACGACCACACCCATCCGCCCTACATCCGCGTTGCCTGCTCCGGCCGGGGCGAGTACGACGACCTGGCCACCGAAGACGGCCATCTCCACCCCGGCGACCACCCGGAGGGTGACATCGGCTCGCCCGTGGTCCTGGAGATCTGGCCGGCGCAGCACTACTCGCCCATCCACTCCCACGGCCACACCACCGGCATCGTCTTCTGCCTCGCCGGCCAGCTCGACGTCATGGTCTACGAGCACCTCACGTGGGACGCCCGCAAGCTCGGCCTCCTCACCCTCACCCCCGGCCAGTGCGCCTGGCTCTCCAAGGACAACTACGCCGTGCACCGCGTGTACTGCCCGATGGAAGGCGGCGGCGGCACCACCGGCCCCGGCTACATGAACTCCAGCGCCGAATTCGGCGCCAGCTTCCACGTCTACCTCGACCCGGAGCAGACCGCCGCCCAGGACGACGACGGCGACAGCTACAACCGTGACGCCTTCGACTACATCGATGAGGAGTCCAAGGAGCGCCGCCCCTTCGCTACCGAGTCCGACCTCTCCTGGGGCGTCCTCCGCCGGGTCCTGGCCAACACCCCGATGACCTGAGCCCAGGCCCGACAGCGCCACCTGACAGAGGGCTGAGCAACTGTTGTCTGTTCGATCTTGAGCGGTTGACCCGCCACGTTGTCGTGGTCAGCCGGGGAGGTAGCAGCGAATGGTGGTGCCGTCGGGACCGGTGTGGATACGGACGAGGTCGGCGAGTTGGTGGACGAGCAGGAGTCCACGGCCACCGGGCTGCGTGGGATTCGGCGGACGGCGGCCGGCCAGGAGATCGGTCAGTTGTCCGCCGTCGTGGACCTCGCAGACGATCCGGTCGCTCTCGGCCCATATCCGCAGGATCCCCGAGCCGGCGCCGTGGACGACACTGTTGGTGGTCAGCTCCGCCACCGCGAGTTCCAGGTCTCCCAGGCTCACCCCGGAAACGCCCAGGGACCGCGCCCGGGACACGGCGAAGTCGCGGGCGTCGGGCAGTGTCTGGGCGGCGAAAGGGGAGGTCGCGGCGCCGAGTGGGGCGAATAGGGGCTCGTTGTAGTGGGCGATGATCTGTTCGGGACCGTAGGCGGTGGATTGTGTCTCGCCATCGGCGTCGATGACGACCGGGTGGGTCGCCAGAGCGTCGCTGAGGGCCTGCTCCTCCAACTGCCCGGCGTCGTAGGGGCACAGGATGGTTACCGCGCGCCCGGTGAAAGCCGCGTTGATCAGCGCCTCGTGCTGGACGCACGCCGGGTACTCGACGGCGGAACGCCCCTGCCAGATCGGCTCGCCGATGATGCGGACCCGGCGGGCGCTCGGCTGGGCGTCGGCGAACCTGCACAGCACGCTGGGGATGATGCGGCCGGGGTTGCGGCCGGCCTGGGTCATGTCGATGAAGCGGACCTCCGCCGCTCGCTCCCCCAGCCCCTCGCGGATCAGCTCCAGGCGATCCGGCGGAGCGGCGACGGCTGCGGGCTCACCGGCGTCCAGCCCTTCCCGCAGGAAGGGAACCGTTCCCGCGAGGTACTGGTCCGTGCCACGGTAGAAGAGCGCCGGGTGGACGAACGGCTCGTGCGAGGTGGCTGTGCCCGTCACGCGGCCACCTCGATCGCGGCAATCCCGGGCCAGAAGAGCTCGAGGATGCGTGGCAGTTGCGCCGGAGGTCGGTGCAGCACGATCCGCTGTCCCTCGGGGAGGCGCTGGGCGGCGACCGCCAGGTCCGTCACACCGGCCACATCCACGAACCTCACCCGGGACAGATCCAGGTGCAGCACGTCCGTACGACGCTCGGCCAGCTGCTTCAGCGCCTGCTGCCAAACGGTCCGTGTCCTCATGCCGATCTCCCCGATCGCCTCCAGCCCGGAACTGTCAGGCAACGGATTGATCTGTAGTGTCGCGCCACGTGGCGACGCGACGGGGGGCCCGCCCGCGCCAGGTGGGACATCCACGCCGTCCCCCGGCTTCCCGGGCTCGGCAACATGGCGGCCCCTGTCCATCACCTTGCACGATACCCGGTCAGGCACTGCCGACGGCCGGTCCGGGCAGCGGAAGAACACAGCCCGCAGTCCTCTCACGTCTGATGGCCCGCGCCTCTCACCCTGTGGGGGTTCCCGGCCGGGGAGCACCGGGGCCGGTCGGTCTGTTCGCCTTCGGCCAGTACCACCAGGCCGCACTGCCGGGCACGGGCCGGCACGAGTCCCGATGGGGCAAGCTGGTGGCAGGCCGTGCGACCCACCCGTCGAAGTCCTCTGCAGTGACGGCCCAGGTCCGGCGGGCAGGGCGAGCTCAGGAGTCGAGGCCGAGTTCGGCCCAGACCGTTTTGCCGGGGTGGCGTGGGGTGACGCCCCAGCGTTGGGCGAGTCGTTCGAGGAGTTGCATGCCGAAGCCGCCGGGCTCGGTGTTCTTGGTGGCGCGTACGCGCGGCCGGCGGTCGCCGTGATCGCTGACCGCGATGCGCAGCAGCCGGCCGTTCCAGGTGAGTCGGATCAGGGGTGGGCCGGCGCCGTGGCGGATGGCGTTGGTGATCAGTTCCGAGACGAGCAGCTCGGTGGTCTGGATCAGTTGGTGCCGGCGCAGCGGGCCGCCGGAACCTTCCATGCAGTCGCGGACCCAGTGGCGGGCGGCCGTGATGCTCGCCGTGACTGCGGGGAAACACGACTCACAGGATGAGATGGTCGGTTCGCCGTTCATGAGGTTCCTCCAGCGTGGTGGCTGTGCGCCCCGCCGACCGGCGCCGTGCACAACCGGTGACAGCCATACCTCGGGTTACCCCTGCCCGCCTGGTGAACCCTCTGTATCTGCCGGGTGACCGGCAGATCCTGTGAAGAGTCGTCCGCCAAGAGGTCGACGGGCTGGTGATGGCGGGCCGGAGGGTGCTGGCAGAATCAGATCCCGTCACACGAGATGAGGCCACGCCGGTCGCACTGCCGCCGTGACCCGAGGGCGAGGGGAGCCGGCATGGAACAGGTTTCGAACGTGGAGATTCCACTGGACCGTGACGTGTTCCTGCGGACTCTGGTGCGTGAGTTGGCGACGTCACTGGAGTCGGTGATCGGCCTGGAGGAGGCGTCCGGCTACGTCAGCCTCGTGGGGCAGGCCGTCGGCACGCAGATCGACGAGATGTACCTCAAGGCGCTGGGGGCCGACCGGCTCACAGGCGAGCAGGTGGCCGAGGCACTCGTGGATCTCAAGCGCCGCATCAACGGTGACTTCTACATCATCGAGCACGACGAGAAGAAGATCGTGCTGGGCAACCGGATGTGCCCGTTCGCCGAGAAGGTGGTGGGCCGCGAGTCGATGTGCATGATGACGTCCAACGTCTTCGGCACCGTCGCCGCCCGCAACCTGGGCTATGCGCGGGTGGAGCTGGAGGAGACCATCGCGCGCGGCGACGCCGGCTGCCGTGTGGTGGTGCACCTGGTCCCCGACGTGAACATCGAGACGGTGGGTGGCCGTGAGTACTTCGGTGACCGGGCTGTGGCTCCATGACCCTTGGCCTCTTCCGGGCCATCACCAAACCGCTGCCCCACCCGGTGCTGCTCTGCGGGGCCGACGGCCGCGTGCTGGCCGCCAACCCGGCGGCGAGCCGCTGTGACGACCGGCTGCGCCCGGGCAGCAGCCTGTTCGATCTACGGCCCGACGACAGACTGTGGCTGCGCCAACAGCTGGCTGTGTGGCTGCGCAGCGGCAGCCCCGTGCCCGGCGCGCTGGTCATCAAGGACGCTGACGGCCGCACGCAGCGGTTTCGCTGTCACGGGGCGCGGGCCACGTGGTGGGACGGCCCGCAGCCGGCCCTGCAACTGCATCTCGTCGAGGCGGGGGCGTCCAACCGGTTCGCCGTGCTCAGCCAGCAGGTGGAGGCGCTGAACCGAGAGGTTGCCTTCCGCCGGGCCACCGAGGTGGACCGGGCACGGCTGCTGGCCGCTGAACAAGCCGCCCGCGCCCAGTTGCAGCACCTGTACGACCTGACCGCCGCCCTGGCCGGTGCGGTCACCCTTGCGGAGGTTTCCCACGTCGTCAGCGAGGTGGCGCCGGCCGCCCTGGGTGCCACCGCGGTGGAGCTCTACCTGCACGCGGCACGGCTGGTGCCGCCCCTGCAGCCGGAGGGCAGCGGCCTTCCGGCTGACGCGGGCAGCTGGACCGACCTGGACCGGCCCTCTTCCTCGGACGGCTCGCTCCCCGGTGAAGCCGCGGATGCGGTTCCCCTTGCCCTGTCCCTGGAGGCGGACGGTGTCCACCTGGGCATGCTGATCGTCTACGGCTCGGACAGCTCCGCCGCTCCCGAGCACGTGACGGCCGTGGCCCAGCAGATCGCCCAGGCCCTGCGCCGGGCCGGGCTGCACGAACACGAGCACCAGGTCGCCGAACGCCTGCAGCTCAGCCTGCTGCCCCAGCTACCACACCTGCCCGGTCTGGAGACGGCCACCTGCTACGCCCCGGGCAGTGACCTGCTCTCGGTCGGCGGCGACTGGTACGACGTCTACGACGTGGACGCCGATCACATCGGCCTGAGCATCGGCGACGTCGCCGGTCACGGATTGCACGAAGCGACCGTCATGGCACAGATCACCGCCGCCCTGCGCAACATCGTGCCGCGCTGCGGCACCGACCCCGCCGCTGTCCTGGACGAACTCAACACCTTCCTGGGCCGCTACCATCCGGATCGTATGGCCACCGCCTGCTACCTGGTCTTCGATCGCCGGACCCGCACCCTGACCTACGCCAGGGCCGGCCATCCGCCGCCGCTGCTCATCCACGCCGACGGCACCAGTGCCTACCTCGACCACGCCACCTCACCGCCCCTCGGACCCGTCCGGGACGTCTGCTACCAGCAGGCCGACACCACCGTGACCGAGAGCGACACCCTGCTGCTGTACACCGACGGGCTGATCGAGCGCCGCCGCGAGAACCTCTCCGCAGGAATGGAACGGCTGACCGAGTTCGCCCGCACCACCAGCGGCCTGGACATCACCGAGCTGTGCGGCCGGTTCCTGCACCACCAGCCCGAGGCGGCGTTCCCTGACGACCGGGCCCTGCTCGCCGTCCGCTTCCCTCACCGGCCCGACCGCCCCTCCACTCGGCAACAGCAGGCCGCGCGGGCACGGAGGACGGCGTGAGTCCTTGCCCTCGGCAGGCCGGCGCCTGACAGGACAAGCTCGAGAAACCCACGAGGAACGCCCCTGCCGGGCGCTGCGACCGCACGATCCGCCTCGGCACGGCCTTCGCCGCTGCCCGCACCCGCGAGGCCCTCGCCGAACAGGGTTTCGGCATCCTCACCGGGGTCGGCGCCACCGCCACTCTCAAGGCCAAGCTCGACCACGACATGGAGAACCATGTCATCCTCGGTGCCTGCAACTCCCCGCTCGCTCACCGCGCGCTGGATGCAGACCGGACCGTCGGCCTGCTGCTGCCCTGCGACGTGGTCGTGCGCGCCGACGGCGAGGGCACCGTCGTCCAGGCCCTTGATCCCGGCATGACGGTCGCACCGACCGGTCTGGAGGCCCTGCAGCAAGCGGCCGAGGAAGCCACCCGCCGCCTCGACGCGGTCCTCAACCAGCTCACTGCGACCGGCGCGCGACTGACCAGGGCCTCTTCGGTACGCCTCGCAAGTCTCGCGAAGCGCGTCACGATCCTTCATGGTGGTTGTACGGGGTCTTGCCCCGCCTGGTGCGCCAGGTTGCGGGACGGAGAGGCAGCGGCTGGGACGAGGGGAGTCACGCGCGATGTCATCGCCACGGGTCGTTACCGCTGACGACAGCGTGCGCCCCCTTGTACCGCCGGTCAGCCCGCACCATGAAGGGGACCCGCTGGAGGAGGTGGCCGTCGGACGTCTGGAGGGCGCGACGTTCACGTCAAGGCATCCGATCGTGACCTGCGACGTCCCGGCGAGGGCTGGACGGCTGCAGGGTCTGGCCGCCGGATTCCGCTGTCCCCGCGCCGTCGTCGACGTTCCACTGCGCCACCCTCGGTATCCGTCGCCGCGGTGAGCTCGATCCCTGCTTCCCCCGGCCGGCTCGCACGACCGCACTCCGCGCCCCGGGTCCGGGGTGAGCAAGCGCTGACGGACATGTCAGGACCGCATGAGCATCATGAAGGCACTGGACGGCCGGGAGGAGCGAGAGGAAGTTTCCCCACCCTTCGCCGGTGCGCGGAGGCACGTCGCGTGTCCTGAGGCCCGCGGCCCGAGGAGGGGGCTTCGCCCCCGCTGTCAGAAGGGAGCGCGAGAATGTCCCGTCCTGTGACCGTAGGTGTGGACGGGTCGCCCGGGGCCGTCGCGGCGACCGGATGGGCCGCGAGGGAGGCGGTGCTGCGCGGAGTGGACCTGCGTATCGTCTACGCAGATCAGTGGCCGGGGCCGGCGACCGCACAGCACGGTCGCCCCGCAGCAAGGAGCCGCTGGGCCGAGGACCTGCTGGCCGAGGCTGCGGGAGCAGTGCGGCTCGAATACCCTTCTCTGGAGATCGAGACCCGCCATCGGTCCGGACAGCCCGCCGAAGTCCTGGCCGACGAGGCGTCCGAGGCCGGTCTCCTCGTGCTCGGCTCCCGAGGGCTGGGCGGGGTGAGGGGTTTCCTCCTCGGGTCGGTCGGCATGGCGACGATCAGCGTCACGGAGCGACCAGTGGTGCTTGTACGGGCACCGGGACGGTCGGACGCAGGGGACGGGGACGTCCCGGCCGGCCCTGCACGCGACGTGGTCGTCGGTGTGGACCTCGACCAGTTCTTCGCTCCGCTTCTCGACTTCGCCTTCCAGGAGGCCGTGCTCCGTGGCGATCGCGTCCTGGTCCTGTACGGGTGGTCGATCATGCCCGTGGTCCGTGACGCCTTGGCGCTCGTCGCAGCCGAGCGGGAGATGGGCCCCGACATCGTGCGGCGCCTTCGGGAAGCCCTGAGGCCATGGCGGCGGAAGTACCCTGCCGCCGAGGTCGCCGAACGATCGCCCTTCGGCGGCCCTGCTCGACTACTCCTGCACGCCGCGGACAACGCGGACCTCGTGGCGGTCGGCCGACGTGTACGCAGAGGGTCTCTGGGCGCACACATCGGATCCGTCACCCATGCCCTGATTCACCACTGCCCGGTGCCCGTCGCTGTCATTGCCCATGGTTGACGCCTTCTCCGCCCGGACCATGCCGTCGTCGAAGACCGTCGCGCGCACCGTGACGGCATCCGGCGTGCTCGTGAGACCAATGGGCCTCTTCAGGCCGCTCCCTCACGCGTTAGGCGTGGTCCGGCCCCCGGCGGTAGGGATTCTCGACCCGTGAACATCGTGGTCGCGGTGTCGAGTGCCCTGATGGCCGCCGTATGTTTCGGTATCGGGTCGGTGCTGCAGCACGAGGCGGCGCGGCAGGTGTCGATGCGGAAGTCGATGAGACTGCGGCTCCTGCTCGACCTGGGCCGCCGGCCCAGATGGCTGGTGGGGCTGGGGCTTTCCGTCTCCTCCTTCGCCTTCCTCGGGCTCGCACTCGCGTTCGGTCCCTTGGTGCTGGTCCTGCCGCTGGCGGCAACCGATCTCCTCTTCGCGCTGCCGTTCCTGGCTCTGCGGCGCGGGGAACCGCTGACCGGTTGGGAGAAGACCGGGATCGTCTGCACGGCGGGGGGCGTGGCGGTGTTCTTGACGGTGCTGCCGCTGTCTCCCGGGACCACGGCTCCTGCGGTCCATGACTGGGTGCCCGCGTTCGCGGCAGTCGTCGGTGTCGTGGCCCTGCTGGCTCCCGTGGGAGCGTGGCACCCTGGACGGTTGCGGACTGCCGCGTACGCCATCTGCGCGGCATTGATGCTGGCGCTTCTCGACGGCTTGGCCAAAAGCACGGCCAGCCGGTTCCGGACCGACGGCCTCGACGTGATCGTCCACTGGGAACCTTACGCGCTGATGGTCGTCGGGGTGACGAGTCTCGTTTTGTCGCAGAGCGCTTTCCAGGCCGGCTCTCTGGCCGTCAGTCTGCCGATCATCGACACCCTGGAGCCGATCGGCGCCGTCACGATCGGCATCGTCGTTTTCGGCGAGCAGCTCGCACTCACCGGTTGGGCCCTGACAGTGCAGATGTTGGGAGCGGCGGCGGCCGTGACGGGCATCGTGCTGCTGAGGCGGTCGCCGCTGGCCGCGGAATGACGGCCCACGCCGCAGTGGCACGGCCCGGCCCGGCGCCCCGGGCCGGGCCGGGCGTAGCCGAGGGCCTGCCAACCGGTTGGCCGTGTGGTGGCCGGTACTGGTCGTGTGTGAAGGCGACGACGAGGACGGGCCGGCGGTGGGCGTGGACGGCTCCGCCGTCGGCGAGCAGGCGATCAGGGTCGCCTTCGCGGAGGCCGCGCTGCGTGGAGCGCGGCTGAGGGCGATTCACGCTTGGACTTTGTGGAACGCGCCCTCTTCCGAAATTCACGAGGGCGCAGACACCTATACGGACCCGCCGAGTGAACTTGCCGAGGCGGAGGCACGGCTGGTGTCCGAGGTCCTGGCCGGGCGTCGGGAGCGGTACCCAGGGGTGAGCGTGGAGTCTCGGGTGCTGCGCAGCCAGACACGAGAGGCGCTGATCGAGGCCGGTCGCTCGGCGCAGCTGCTGGTGGTCGGTGCCCGGGGCCGCGGCGGGTTCGCCGGGCTGATGCTGGGGTCGGTCAGCCAGGCGGTCCTGCATCATGCGCACTGCCCGGTCGCAGTCCTACGAGGGGCCGCTGCGCGTTCACAACCGGCGACGGTGTGTCACCGCCGGCGAAGTCGGCGGTGAGGAAGCGGTGAGGAAGCGGACGGACCGGACGCCGCTTGCAGGCGCCTGACCCGCTGGCCACAGTGCCCCGTCGGGTCTTTGCCGGCCGTTCACGGCGCCCTCGCATGGTGGCGGGAGCGGGGCGTGCCCGCCGGACGCGTGCCGGCGAATCGGGTGATCACGGGCCCGGCCACGGCGAGCAACAGCACGTAGGCGGCCACCAGGGCGCTGAGCCGGTCCTGACGCGTCCCCAGGAGGCCGACGATGACGATGGAGAACTCGCCGCGGGCGATGAGGGCGGTCCCGGCCCGCAGCCGTCCCCGGCGTCCGGTTCCGTCCCGTCGCGCGGCGTACCAGCCGGAGGCCACTTTGGTCAGGGCGGTGACCAGGGCCAGGAGCAGGGCGGCGGGCAGTACCGGCAGCAGGGCGCCCGGGCGTACGGACAGGCCGATGGCGAGGAAGAACACGGCGGCGAACAGATCGCGTAGCGGACTGAGGACCTCGCGCGCCCGCTCCGCGGTCCGGCCGGTGAGTGAGAGTCCGACGAGGAAGGCCCCGACGGCGGCGGAGACGTGGACGGCTTCGGCGAGGGCCGCGACGACGAGCGTGACGCCGAGGACCCGCAGCAGCAGCTGCTCGGCGTCGGGGTGCGCCAGGAGCCGCCCCAGGTGATGTCCCCACCAGTAGGAGACGGCGAACGCGGCGAGTACCGCTGCGAGGGCGAACACGACTCCCAGCAGGGCTTGCCGCCAGGTGCCGCCGGCGGCGAGGACGGCAAGCAGCGGCAGGTAGGCGGCCATCGCGAAGTCTTCCAGCACCAGTACGGACAGCACGGCCGGGGTCTCACGGTTTCCCATGCGGCGCAGGTCGGTGAGGAGGCGGGCGATGATGCCGGAGGAGGAGATGTAGGTGACGCCGGCGAGCGCGAGGATGCCGGCGGCGTCCAGTCCGAGCAGCCATCCCGCCACCGCGCCGGGAGCCGCGTTCAGCACCAGGTCGACCAGGGCCGAGGGAAGGTGGCGGCGCAGGCTCACGGTGAACTCGGGCACGGTGAACTCAAGCCCGAGGACCAGGAGCAGCAGAACCACTCCGATGCCCGCCCCGGTCTGTACGAACTCACCGGCTGCCGGGATGGGGGCGATGCCGCCTTCGCCCAGTGCGAGTCCTACAAGGAGGTACAGCGGGACGGGGGAAAGCGCGTAGCGTCGCGCCAGTGCCCCGAGCAGGCTCAGCGCGGTCAGCATGATCCCCAGTTCCAACAGCAGGGCGATGGAGATCTTCATCTGCTCAGTCCTGGACGATCTGTTCCACTGCGGCGATTCCGTCGTGGGTGCCGATCACCACCAGGATGTCCCCGGCGCGCAGGACGTGCGCCGGTCCCGGCGAGGGGATGACCTCCTCGCCGCGGACGATCGCCACGATCGACGCGCCGGTCCGCGTACGCGCCCTCGTCTCTCCCAGCAGGCGGCCGGCGAACGGTGTCCCCGCGCGCACCTCGATCTGTCCGGCGCTGAGCCCGGGCACCTCCTTGGTGAGGTCGGCGAACCGCTCCGCGATGCGCGGGGCGCCCAGGATCTCGGCGAGGGTGCCGGCCTCCTCCTCGGTCAGCCGAAGCACCGCCCGCGCTTCGTCGGGGTCGGCGCCCTCGTAGACCACCAGTTCGAAGTAGCCCGAGCGGCGGGCCACCACGCCGATTCGGTCGCCCTCTTGGTTGACGAACTCGTACCGCAGCCCGACACCGGGCAGCAGCACCTCATTGATGTCCACGCACATCGCCCCGTCCATCGCCGATCGGATCCCGATCCTGAGCACGCCCTGCACTCATCGGCCCGTCGTGTCCAGGTATTCGGCAGGTGTCGGCGGTCGCTGAAGCGTCGGCGTCCCGCTGTACGCCAGGACGGATCCGGGCTGATGCCATTGTGGTGACGCCGGGCGGCAGGGGGCAGGGCCGAGCGGGTCCCCGGCGGGCCCGACGGCCCCTGGCCGATGCGGGCGGCCGGGGCCGGTCCTGGAAGCCGACAGCGGCCGCTCGCCGGTGGTCTTCCGGGATGGGGCGCGTGATGAGTGATCCGGTGATCGCTGGAGTGGACGGGTCCGTCTCCAGCCTTGAGGCGGTCGATCTCGCGGCGCGTGAGCGGGGGCCTGTCCCCGGACTGCGTCAACTGCCCGAGGACCGCGCCATCCTGCTGATCACGCACCGGCTCACCAACGTCGCCGTCGCCGACCGGATCGCGGACCGAGCAGTCAGGCGCGTTCCGGATCCTGCAGAGGATGATTCGTTCCCTGCGCGATGGCAACAACGCTGCATAGCTCGTTCCCCGGCACGCGTCTCCTCGCGCTCGGAACGGAGTGCAGCCAAGCGTGGAAATCCGTGTAGGCGACCTCGAAAACCGTCGACCGTGTCGCATTCCGCCCTGTCGATCATGATGCAGATCACACCCTTCGGGAGGCGTCATGGTGTGTGACTGCGTCCGTCCCGTGGGTCGAAGGCCTCGAGGGCGTCTGCATCGGTAGCTCGCGCGTGAAGGAAGTAGTCGGCCCATTCAGCGATTTCAGGGTAGGAGGAGTCTTGAGTGACCTGGGCGATGGCGGCCTGGATGTCGAAGTGCGTGGAGCGTAGTTCGACGCCGGGGCCCAGGAGCGCCCAGTGGGCCCCGGCCCGCCCGTAGGGCATGCCGACACTGCCGGGGTTGATCACGAGTCGGCCGTGGGCGAGGCGGACGAACGGCATGTGCGTGTGCCCGCAGACCACTGTGCGGGTGTCACTGTCGAGCCCGCTGAAGACCTCTCGCCAGCGGTCGAGGCGTGAGTCGACCAGGACGACCTCCTCATCGTCTCGAGGGGTGGCGTGGCAGAACAGCACCTTCCCCGGGCCACGCACTGGCAGAGAGAGTGATCGCGGCAACTGACCGAGAAGGTCGAGGTGTTCTTCGCGTAGTTGTTCGGCAGCCCATGGGGCGATTGGATCGGGGATCGAGTCGCGTTGACCGCGGCGGTGTTCGAGGAGTTCGCGGTCGGCGTTGCCGCTGATCCAGACGATGCGGTCGCCGAGACCGGTCAACAGGTCGAGGACCTGGGTGGGCTGAGGGCCGGCGGTGATGTCGCCGGTGAGCACGATGCGATCGGCAGCGCTCACCTCTGGTTCGGCGAGCACGGCCTCAAGGGCGGGCAGGACTCCGTGAATGTCGGACAGGACGGCTACTCGGTTCGGCATGGGCACCACCGTGGGACGAGGGCCGCTTGGAGGCGAGACCTTTTGTCGGTGACGCCGAGCAAGCCGTCCTTGTGCCCGCCGACGCAGCGCGGATTCTCGTCGACGGGCAGTCTGCACCTCACGGTCCTCCGGAGGCAGGCCGTCCCCTGGGAGCGTTCCTCCGGTACGCCCCAGGCATCGAACAGAGGGTGAGCCGCCGGAGCGCGCGCAATAGCGCCCGACATACAAGGGATCTGGCCGCGCGGAGAGCGTCGGCGGCGGCCCGTCACGGCCCGGACGTTCGAGAACGACCGACCGGCGAGCCGTGACATGAAACGCGCAAGGGGCATAAGGAGACACCTTCTCGACGACGTTCAGGAAACGTTAAGTAAAACATCCCGCAGGATGGTTGCAGAAGACGATCCACCCCATTGACGACTGCCTCCGCAGCGGCCACCTTGATGGCGAAGCGAATTCCGGTCGACCATGAAAGCTGGAATGTCCATGAGAAGAATGAGGCACTGCGTCGCCTTCGTCTCAACTGTTGCGGCTGTCGCCGCAGCAATCCTCGTCTGGCCTGCGACGGAATCCGCGCAGGCGTTCCCCTCCACCTCCAAACAGACGGTGCTGAACTACCTTCGCTCCATTTCCGGGAACCATATCGTCTCCGGTCAGCACAACAAGGAGCCGGCTTCCGCGCCCGGGCAGTACACGCAGCAGGTCAAGGACGTGACCGGGCAGTACCCCGGCCTCTGGGGCGGTGACCTGATGTTCAACGCCACCGATGTGGCCGACCGCCAGCGGGTGGTCGACCAGGCGAAGACCGAGTGGGCGAACGGCTCGCTGGTCACCCTCACCTGGCACGTCTGCCCCCCGACCGGGGGCAGCTCCTGCGCGTTCGAAGGCGGCGTGAAGTCGAACATATCCAGCGCTCAGTTCTCGCAGATCATCACCGAGGGAAGCGCCCTGAACAACGCCTGGAAGCGGCGCCTCGACGAAGTCGTCCCCCACCTCCAGCAACTGAAGAACGCGGGTGTTCCGGTCCTCTTCCGGCCGCTGCACGAAATGAACGAATCGTGGAACTGGTGGGGAAACCGTCCCGGAGCGAACGGCAGCGCGCGCCTCTATCAGATCACCCGTGACTACCTCGCCAGGACGAAAGGGCTGGACAATCTGATCTGGGTGTGGAACGTGCAGGACAATCCGGCGGGCGGCTGGAGCAACTACTACCCGGGCAACCAGTACGTGGATGTCGTCTCGCTGGACGTCTGGTACAAGAACCACCCCAGTTCCGCCGACTACCAGCAGATGCAAAACATTGCGGGGACAAAGCCCATGGCCCTTGCGGAGATGGGCAAAGTGCCGGACGCCGCACTGCTCGACAGCCAGCCCAGGTGGGCGTGGTTCATGATGTGGTCGGAACAGCTGCGAGGGAACAACACGAACGCCGAGATCCAGGCGGCGTACTTCCACCCCCGTGTGCTGAACCAGGGTGAGGTCGTGCTGCCCTGACGCCCGGCGCGGGCGCCGCGCGGCTGAGTCTGCCGACGGTGCCGGTCAGAGCCAGCCGCGCAGCGCCCGCAGGAACCCGGCCGGATCGTCACGGTGGACGGTGTGCCCGGCACCGTCCACCGTGCGTACGTGCCAGCCGCGACGGCTCAGTGCCCTGGCTTGTGCCGGCGAGATCCGCTCGCTGGGACCGGCGAGCAGGACGAGCGAGGGGACAGCGGGGATGTCCGGCAGGCCGGGCAGGTGCCGGAGCACGGTGACGGACGCGGGGTCCCAGGTGGCGAGCGCCTGCCGTTCTGCGGTGATGTCATCGTCGTGCCAGCGGGGATGGGCGGCGCGCAGCTCCCGCCAGGTGGCGTGTCTGCCGGCGCGCAGGCCGTCCAGGTCCCGGCTCCGGGGCACCCAGGCGGGGTCGCAGTGGACGGCGCGGGTGCAGCGCAGTCGCGGTACGGCGAGCAGCAGCGCGGCCGAGCCCAGTGAGTGACCGATGGCGAGGTCGGGCGCCACGGGCAGGGTGTCGAGCAGGTCGGCGGCGAGTGCGGCGGGTGTGCAGACCGGAGCGGGGCCGCTGGCTCCGTGGCCTGGCAGATCCACGGCGACGACCCGGTAACCGTGCTCGGCGATCGCCGGGGCGACGCGACTCCAGCCGCGCGAGTCCGACATGATGCCGTGCACCAGTACAGCCGTGCGAGGGCCGTCGCCCCAGACCCGGGTCGCGAGCCTCACGAGACACCGCCCAGGGGCGCCCGGGCCCGGTAGAGCACCGATGCCGCACCGGACACCGCACAGGGCCGGCCGGCCGGGACGAACGCGGCAGCACCCGCGGCAAGGGCCGGGCCCGCTTCCAGCAGCGCTTCGCCGGTGGGGCAGAGCAGCACCTGCGGTCCGGCGTCGGTCAGGCACACGGCCTCGGCGCCCACTTCGACGCGGGACAGAGCGAACTCCGTCGCCGAAGAGGCATAGTGTGCCTCACCCCTCACCCCCGTCGGTGAGGCACGTGTGACCGATGGTCGCGTCGCGGTCAGGCCGACGATCTCACTCAGGAGTCCGGTGCCGACGTGCTTGTCGGTCAGGTCGCAGCGGAGCACGTTGTCGGAGCTGGCCATGGTCTCCACGCCTGTCCCCCGCAGATAGGCGTGCGGCACTCCCGCCGCCGGGTACAGGGCTTCCCCTGCGTCGGGAGTGACATGGTTGAGCAGCAGTGCCGCGAGCAGGCCGGGGTCGTCGGGGAAGTCATCGGCCACGGTGGCGTACGCGGCGGCGGCCGAGCTCCATGGGCCGGGCGACGCGGCGAGCGCGGGCAGGGCGTCGGCGACGGCGCGCACCAGGCGTCGTGGCGCGGTCAGGGCCGCCTGGAGCGTGTACCCGAGGGAGTCCCGCTGCGGGTGGGAGCGCAGTGAAGCCGCCCGCCGTTCGAGTCCGGGCGCGGAAAGGGCGTCGAGCAGATCGGCTGTACGGGCAGGCTCGCGGAAGCCGCAGAGTGCCTCGAAAGGTCCCAGCGCGCACAGCAGTTCCGGCTTGTGGTTGCGGTCCTTGAAGGTGTGGTGAGGGGCGTCGACCGGTATTCCGGCCGCGTCCTCGCGGTCGTGGCCGGCCCGTGCCTGCTCGCGCGTGGGATGTACCTGGACCGAGAGCGCCCGGGCGGCTGCCGGCAGTTTGGGCAGGAAGGGCAGGCGCGGCCCGTGGGCCGCGTGGCTCGCCTCCCCCAGTTCGCCGACGGGGTCGGCGGTGATCGCGGCCGCCGGATCCGGGGTCCCGGGCCGGCTTGTGAGCGGTGACGGGGTGGCGTGGTGCGCGCCGAACCACAACTCGGCCTGGGGTTCCCCGTTGGGCTGTTGTCCGAGCAGGGCGGGGACCGCGGTGCGTGACCCCCAGGAGCAGGCGCGTACGACGGGGGCCAGCTCGGCGATCGCGGTCATGGGTCTCTCCGGGTGGTCGACGCCGCCCACGTTCTCGTCCAGGCCGAGCCAGTACAGGTGAGTGCCGGCGAAGCGGAACGGCTTGCCCTGGAGTGTCAGCGTGCTCCCGTCGCGCTGGACGAACGCGTCGGTGGTCCGGCCGCCCGGCCCGGCGGTGGCGGGGAACGAGGCGGTGGCTGCGACGACGAGGGTGCTCACCGCGAGGAGGGAAGCGAGGGTTCTTCGGCGGCTTCGGGGCACGGCGAACCTGCCTTTCGACCCAAGGGGGAGCAGTGGGAGAGAAGCGGAGCGGGGGGCCCGGGCGGGGTGCGCCCCGGGCCCCCCCGCTCCGGTGGCCTTCCGTCAGTCGGTGGTGTCGTGCGGGGGTGCGCTGCTGCCGCGGGGCAGCAGGACGGGTGTCGCGGCGGGGCCCGACGAGGGATTGCGGCGGTGCACGACGTCGAACAGCCGACGGGTGACGTCGGCGCCGAAGCCGAAGACGTCGTGGCTCATGGCGGACAGGTTCGGGTGCGTGAGCCGGCACAGCTGGGAGTCGTCCCAGGCGACCAGGCTGACGTCCTTCGGCACGCTCAGGCCCATCTCGGCGGCCACGGACAGACCGGCGACGGCCATGATGTCGTTGTCGTAGATGATCGCCGTGGGCCGCTCCCGGGAGGCGAGCAGCGAGCGGGTGGCGCGTGCGCCCTGCTCACCGGAGTAGTCGGTGGTGACGCTGCGGGCCGGCTCCAGGCCCAGTTCCGCCACGATCGCGTTCAGCGCGGCGGTACGGATCACGGTGTGGCCGAGCGCCGCATGGCCGCCCACTCGTGCGATCCGTCTGTGTCCGAGGGCGGCGAGGTAGCGCACCGCCTCGTGCACCGCGGCTTCGTCGTCGGTCCACACCGAGGTGAAATCGCCGGTCAGGGACGGATGGCCGACCGCCACGGCGGGCAGCCCGATCGCCGCCAGTTCTGTGATCCGGGGGTCGTTCTGCTGGATGTCGACCAGGATGGAGCCGGCGATCCGGCGGGACTGCCACCACTGGCGGTGGACGGCGATCTCCTGGTCGGTGTCCCGTACGAGGTGGAGCAACAGTGAGCAGCCGTGCTCCTCCAGGACGGACTCGGCCCCAGAAACGAACTCCATGTAGAAGGGCTCGAGCCCGAGCTGCCGCGCGGGGCGGGCGATGACCAGGCCGACGGTGTCCCCGGCGCCGGTCGCTGAACCGGACAGCTTGATCGCGGCCTGGTTCGGCACCCAGCCCAGCTCGGCCACAGCCGCCATGATGCGTTCACGCGTGGCCTCCGACACGCCTGGCCGGTTGTTGAAGGCCAGGGACACCGCTCCGCGGGACACACCGGCCCGGGCCGCCACGTCAGCGATCGTGACGCGCCCCGACCGGCGTGTCCTTGCCTCATTCACGGACTTCTCCGCCTCCGTTGACGCTGTACAGCGCCGCGCGGGCGGCCTCCGCATCGGGCTGCGGCCAGCCGGTGACCCGCCACGTCGTGCTCTCGCCGGGCAGGAGCGTCACACGCCCGTGGTCGGTGCGGGCGTGCGCGTCCAGGCGGTCGGCCTGGAGCAACAGGTCCCGCACGAGCCCGTGGGCCGTGGCGGTGACCAGCGCGCCGCTCTCTCCGTCCTCGCTGACACGGACGTCGTAGGAGGCGGCGGGGTAGGCGAACTCACGGTCCGCGCAGGCGAAGTGCACCGCACGCAGGCCCTCCGTGTCGGCGACGAGGAATTCCTCCCGCACGTCACCGAACCGCATCACCGACTCCGGCAGCCGCTCCAGCGCCACGCTCCGTGCTGCGGCCTTCAGCACGACCTCGGCCTGTGCCAGCACCGTGCCGTCCGCCCCGACCCGGCGGACGGTGACGGTGGTCTCCCAGGTCGCCGCACTCTGGTTGCAGCCTGCGAGCACCAGGTCGCCGTCGCGGTCCTGGATCGTCAGCAGCAGGTCGGCGTAGAGCCGGCGCATCTCGAAGTAGAGGGGCTTGAGCCGCCCGTCGCCGTCGATCGCCGCCCAGGACGTGACCGGCCAGCAGTCGTTGAGCTGCCACAGCACCGTGCCCGCGCAGCGCGGCCAGTGGGAGCGCCAGTGCTCGACGCCCGCGGCGACGGCGCGCGCCTGATTGAGCTGGGTCAGGTAGTGCCAGGTGTCGAAGTCGGCGGGCTCCGTGAAGTGCGGGGCGAGTCCCCGGTTCAGCTTGCCGTTGCCGTCCTCGGCCTTCTGGTGGTGCACCATGCCGGGGGAATCGGCGGTCAGCGGCCTTTCGGACAGGGCTCGTTCCAGCGTGGCGAGCGTCGGCGGCGCCTGCCAGCCGAACTCGGCGACGAAGCGCGGCACGGTGGTGAGGTAGTCGCTGTAGTCACGGCGGTTCCACACCTCCCACGAGTGCGCGGTGCCGTGGTCGGGGTCGTTGGGCGTGTGGTCCCACGATCCCGACCAGGGGCTGCCCGCCCAGTACGGACGGGTCGGGTCCGTCTGCGCCACGATGCGCGGCAGCAGGCCGAGGTAGTAGCCCTCACCCCAGGAGTCGCCCGCAAGGGCCTGCTCCCACTCCCAGTCGGCGAAGCCCCACAGGTTCTCGTTGTTGCCGTTCCACAGGACCAGCGACGGGTGGGGCATCAGCCGGACCACGTTCTCCCGGGCCTCGGCCTCGATCTCGGAGCGCAGCGGCTGCTCCTCCGGGTAGGCGGCACAGGCGAACAGGAAGTCCTGCCAGACCATCAGGCCCAGTTCGTCGCACACGTCGTAGAAGGCCCGGTCCTCGTAGATCCCGCCGCCCCACACCCGCACCAGGTCCACGCCCGCCTCGGCGGCCTGGGTGAGCCTGGCGCGGTAGCGGTCGGGCGTGACGCGGGTGGGGAAGGCGTCGTCGGGGATCCAGTTCACGCCCCGGGCGAAGACGGGAGTGCCGTTGACGAGCAGAGTGAAGGCGCTTCCGTGCTCGTCCGCGGACGTGTCGGCCTCGATCGTGCGGAAGCCGACGCGACGCTCCCACGTGTCCAGGGCCCGGCTGCCGTCAGCATCGCTGAGAACGACGGTGCAGCCGTACAGCGGCTGGTCACCGTAGCCGCGCGGCCACCACAGTGCCGCGTCCGGGACCCGTACCGTCACCGTGGCGGTGTTCTCCCCCGGGGCGACGGCGATCTCCGCGGACGCGTCCCCGACCGCGGCCACCAGCCGCAGGGCGCGGTCACGTCCGGTCGCCGTGCGGTCCAGGTCGACGACGATCTCGGCGACGCCGGTGCCGTCCTCGGCGACGGTGATGTGCGGACGGACCGCGGCCAGCCGGGCCGTGGACCACTGCTCGATCCGCGCCTCGCGCCACACGCCGGCCGTCACCAGCGTGGGGCCCCAGTCCCAGCCGAAGGAGCAGGCCATCTTGCGGATGTAGTTGAACGGCTCGGGGTAGGAGTTGGGCCGCTTCCCCAGCGCTGTCCGCACCTCCTCGGCTTCGCTGTAGGCGGAGGTGAAGGCGACTTCGAGCGGTGCGGGTCCGTCCGTCAGCAGTTCGGTGACGTCGAACCGGTAGGAGCGGTGCATGTTGCGGGTGCGGCCCAGCAGCCGGCCGCCGACATGGACGGCTGCGACCGTGTCCAGACCGTCGAAGACCAGGTCGGCGCGTTCGAAGGCCGTGTCCCGCCGGGGCAGTTCGGTCGCGTACGTCCAGTCGGCGCGGCCCACCCACGCGACCTCGTCCTCGTTGCGGTCGAGGTACGGATCGGCCAGCAGGCCCGCCGCCATCAGGTCGGTGTGGACGCAGCCGGGCACCTGCGCGGGCACAGCGGTCCCGGCCAGCCCCGGGGGCACTTGCTCGGGGGCGCGGCGGTCGGTGTCCAGGCGCAGTGTCCAACCCTGGGAGAGCGGGGTGCGGGCCTTCATTCGGGACTCCTTGTGAGACGTGGTGCGGGGCGCGGTGGGCGGGCGGGTCACTTGCTGGAACCTGCCGCGAAGCCGCTGTAGATGAAGCGCTGCAGCGCCAGGAAGACGATCAAGGTGGGCACGATCACCAGGATCGCGCCGGCGGAGATGGTCTCCCACTGGGCGCCGAAGGGGCCCTTGAAGCGGAACAGGGCGGTGGAGATGGTGCCGAGTTCGGGATCGGGCATGTACAGGAAGGGCACGTAGAAGTCGTTGTAGACGGCGATGCCCTTGACGATGACGACGGTGGCGATGGCCGGCCGCAGCATCGGGAGAATGATCTTCCGGTAGATCGTCCAGGAGTTGGCGCCGTCGATGCGCGCGGCCTCGTCCACGGAGAGGGGAATCGACCGGATGAACTGCAGGAAGATGTAGATCGAGACGATGTCGGTTCCGGTGTAGAGCAGGATGGGTGCCCAACGGGTGTTGAAGGCGCCCAGATCGTCGATCACCTGGAAGGTGGCGACTTGTGTCGTCACACTGGGGACCAGCGTGGCCAGCAGGAAGAGGCCCATCACCAGCTTCTTCGGACGGAACCGGAAACGGTCGATGGCGTAGGCGGTCATCGAGCCGATCAGTACGGTCCCGGCGGTGGAGACCACGAGGATCAGCGCCGTATTGCCGAACGCCGCCAACATCGCGCCCTGTTCGAAGGCGGTGGCGTAGTTGGCGAAGTTGGACCAGTCGCCGGGCAGCGACAGCGGGCCGTCGTTCACTATCTCCGACCGCGTCTTCAGCGAGGTCAGCACAACGACGCCGAGAGGCACGAGGACCACGGCCGACGCCAGCAGCAGGGACAGGTACTTCAAGGCGACGGCGGTCCGGAACAGGGCGCTGCGATCGCGGCCCGGACGCCGGGCGGGGACGGTGGTGCCGGTGGTGCCGGTGGTGCCGGTGGTCACGAGAGTTCCACCCTCTCCTCGGGGATCAGCCGGCGCTGGACCCAGGTGATCAGCAGGATGAGGATCAGCAGGACGACGGCCGAGGCCGAGGCCAGACCGACCTTGTCGAACTGGAAGGCGAGTTTGACCGTCTGGATGACGAACGTCTCCGTGCCGTTGGCGCCGCCGGTCATGATGTACGGGATCTCGAAGACGGCCAGGGAGCCGGACACGGCGAGGATGAAGCTCAGGCTGATGATGGGCTTGATGCCGGGCGCGATGATGTGCCGGAACTGCTGCCAGCGGTTCGCTCCGTCCAACTGCGCCGCCTCGTACAGGTGCGGCGGGATCGACTGGATGGCGCCGAGGAACAGGACCATGTTCAACCCCATGAAGCGCCACACCGACACCCCGGCGAGTGAGGGGTTGGCCAGGTCCGGGTCGCCCAGCCACAGGTGCTTGCCGTCCACGCCGATCAGGCGCAACAGTGTGTCGAGGGTGCCGTCGGGCTGGAAGAAGTACAGGAACACGAATCCGACGGCCACCCCGTTGATGAGGTAGGGGAAGAACAGCAGTCCCTTGAACAGGTTGCGGAACCGGGTGTTGAAGCTGAGGACCGTCGCGAAGTACAGGGCGAGAGCGATCTGCACGACGGAGGCCGCCAGGTAGAAGCCGCTCACGAGGAAGACCTCGAACCGGGCGGGCCGCGTGACCAGGTCGGTGTAGTTCTCCGCGCCCACGTAGGAGCGCGTGGGGCTGACACCGTCCCAGTCGGTGAAGCTGTAACCGATCATCTCGGCCACCGGGAGGTAGGTGAACATCACCAGCAGCGTCAGGGGCGCGGCCAGGAACAGCCAGGGGGTCAGGGCGGCGGTACGGCGGCGCCTGCCGGTGCGCGGCCGGCCGGCGCCGGACCCGGGAGGCGGAGCACTGCGCCGGCCGACGGCGTGCGCCGGGGCGCGGGTCTTCTGGACAGCGGTCATCTCATGGTTCCTCGTGGTGGGTTCCCGGTCGGGCGTACTGAGCGACGACGGCACGGCGAGCGACGGGGGCACGTGGAGTCCCGGTGCGCCCGGGACGGGTTCTCCGAGCGTTCTCACCGTGCCGTGGTGCGGTCAGCCGCCGAGGGTCTGCCGAGCCTCGGACCACTTCCCGTTCAACTCGTCGAAGTAGCTGTCCATGTCCCCGTCGGCCGCACCGCGGGCGACGTCGACCAGCTTCTGCCGGTACTCCTGCGCGGTGATCCCGATCTCCGACGCCTTGTCGATCTCGTTGACCCGGGCGCGGTTCTTCTGGTGCTGCGGAATGGTGGTGACATCGTTGTCGGAGAACGCCTTCAGCGTGTCGGGCAGCGGGGCACCCTTCACGGAGGAGATGGATCCTTCGGCCGCGGCCTGGCCGGACTTGGTGATGTACCAGTCGATCCACGCACGGGCGGCGGCCTTCTTGTCGGAGTGGACGTTGACCGCGTACTGGTAGTCGGGACGCAGGACCGAGCAGAACTTCCCGTCCTTCTGCGCGGGGAACGGCATGAACCCGATGTCGTCGGGGTTCTCGCCGGCCGCCTCCGCCGCGGCGCGCATCTGGGAGATCGCCCAGGAACCGAGCCACATCGAGGCGACCTTGCCGGTCCCGATCTGCGCCTTGGAGTCTTCCCAGTTGGTCGTGGTGGGGTCGGGTTCGCTCAGCTTCTTCTCGACGATCGTGTAGAGCAGCTTGTCGATCGTGTAGAGGTCCGAACCCTCGGTCCAGGGCTTCCCGGTCGTCGCCAGCGCGTCGTAGGCACCGGGATCGCACTCGGGAGAACCGACGGCGTTCGTCCAGTTGGTCAGCGGCCAGCCGTCCTTGTAGTTCGTGTAGTACGGGACGGCGCCGGCCTTCGCCTTGATCGTCTCCAGGTCCGCGACGAACTCCTCCGGCGTGGCGGGCCAGTCGGTGATGCCGGCCTTCGCCCAGACCGCCTTGTTGTAGACGAATCCGTTGGCCACGCCGATGTTGGCCAGGCCGTAGACCTGACCGTCCACGGTGGCGTGGTCGGTGTAGTCGAACTTCGCCGACAGTTCGCCGGCCTGGCCCAGCGGCGCGAAGAAGGTGGGGTACTGCTCGACGGACAGGGAGTTGGGGATCAGCAGGACGTCACCGTACTTGTCGGTGTTCATCCGGATCTTGGTCTCACCCTCGTAGTCGCTCAGGCCCTCGAACTTGACCTTCACGCCCGGGTAGACCTTGCGGAACTCCGCGGCGTACTTCTCCAGGGTGCCGTCGGATATCTGGTCCGTCCGGTTGGTCAGCACCGTGATCTCGCCCGACACCTTCGCCGGATCACTCGGCGGAGCGGCGATTTCGCCACGCTCGTCGCCCTCCGAACCGCTACAGGCCGTGGCTGCCACCATCGTTGCAGCCACAAGAAGCACCCAACGTCTCCGCATCCCCGCCACCTCTCATCGCGAAATGTCGACGCCAGGCCGAGGGGAACGCCACATCGGGCACCGAGGCCCCGGCCTGGTGAGCGCTCAACATAGACGTGACTTCGCGGCAGTGTCCATAGACCGGTCTAGATTGATTTCGTTGATTCTCAGGGCCCTGAACTGCGCATTTACTAAACCATGACTAAATCTGGTTCGGCTTGGAGACCTTGTCCGCAGGAGATGCGCACAGCCGTGGACATCGTTGTCATACTCGTGCTCCGATGTGACGGTGTCCTGACCCGGCCGTACGCACCACCCTTCGGAGAGTCATCACTGTGAGTAGTCAGCAACTAGTCGTCCCAGCCCCGGACGATGTCCTGATAGCTGCCCTCGACATAGGGGGAACCAAGATCGCGGGTGCGCTCGTCACCGCGGCCGGCACTCTCGTCCACCACCTGCGCCGCGCCACCCCGGCGCAGGAATCCGCGGGCACACTCCTCGACGCCGTGTACCAGGTGGTGAACGCCCTGGCTGCCGCCCCGCTGTGGGAAGACGTCCGTGCACTGGGCATCGGCAGCGCCGGCCCGGTCGACCTGGCGCATGGATCCGTCAGCCCCGTCAACATCCCCGCTTGGCGGGACTTTCCGCTCGTCGAATCCGTCAGCGCGCATCCGGCACTGGCGCACAGGCCCGTCGTGCTGGCGGGCGACGCGGTGGCGATGGCCGCGGCCGAGCACCGCCACGGTGCCGCACGCGGCCACGAGGACGCACTGTGCCTGGTCGTGTCCACGGGCGTGGGCGCCGGTCTGATCCTCGACGGCCAAGTGCGCCACGGTCTCACCGGCAACGCCGGTCACCTCGGGCACATCAGTGTCGACTTCGACGGCGAGCCCTGCCCGTGCGGTGCGAGTGGTTGCCTGGAAGGCATCGCCAGCGGTACGGCCATCACCCGGCACGCGCTTTCGCTCGGCTGGCGGCCGCCTGCGACGGCGGACGCGTCGGCGGTCGCGACGGCGGCCCGAGCCGGTGACACGGCCGCCGTCGCCGCGTTCGACCGTGCGGCCCGCGCCCTGGCAGCCGGTATCGCCGCCACGGCCGCACTGGTCGAGATCGACATCGCCGTGGTCGGCGGTGGCGTCGCCCAGGCAGGCGATGTGCTCTTCTCTCCGCTCAACCACCACCTGCGGCGCTACGCGGCGATGCCGTTCCTGCATCATCTGCGTGCCGTACCGGCCGCATTGGGTCCTGATTCCGGCCTGGTCGGCGCAGCGGCCCTGGCGGAAGCCGCAGCGTCGGGCGCAACGCGCAACCACCGGCAAGCCGTACGGCCGGCGGTGACACGCTCCTGACGCACCCTCATGAAGTGCGTCAAGTGGGCGTCAAGACACCGTTGCGGGGGGCCCCCCCCCCGGGGGGGGGGGCCCCCCCGCCAGCCCCCCCCCCCCCGCGGACCGGGCCCCAAAGCCGGGCGGGGGG
>NZ_JAPJDM010000035.1:0-22128 GCF_026242095.1 Streptomyces sp. NEAU-W12 | reverse complement strand
CCCCCCCCGCGGGGGGGCCCCCCCCCCCGGGGGGGGGGGCCCCCCCCCCCACGCCTGCCCCGCACACCCCGCGCACCTGCCAAAATCGCAGGTCGGGTGCTGTCACGAGCGGGCTCAACGAGCACAACACGCTCAACATGATGTGCTTCGAAAAACAGGTCGAGGACACCTGTCCACCCTTGAGCGACCTAGGAAAACCCCAGGTCATGGCCCCTTTGCCGCAGGCTCGAGGATCGCCACGCACTCCACATGATGCGTCATCGGAAAGGTGTCGGCCTGAACGGGTCCCAGAAAAGCCCTGGTCAGAGCCGGTTTCTCGACTCATCGTCCTTCGTGCAGACGCCCAGAGCGTCAAACGAGCGTCAAGGCCGAGAGTCCGTCCTGTTCAGGGCTGATTGAGCAGACTGCGGCAACCAGCTCGCCCGGGGATCCGCCCCCGCTCGCTCCGGACGCCGGCTCGCACATCATGACCCGCACCACCTCTCCGGCCGCCATAATGGAGTCACGCTCTCCAGCCCACACCACCCCACACCCACCCCGAGGGACGTCCCGGGCTCTGATCCGTCACTTGGCTTCTCCTCCTTGCTGGGCGGATCATCCGTTGTCTTTACAGTCCCGGCTGGCTGTTCATCGGCATCGGCCGCGCCTGGCAGCCCACGGTCCGCCGCTGCTGTGCGAGGGCGCACCCCACCACGCCGCCGAGTTCGCCGTTGTCATTGCGACAGGAGTGGTGGCTACCCGACCCCATAGAGAGTCGCCAGATCAACCAGGAGCAGATCGTCGCGGCCGGCCGCGGAGTCGATCAGGTCCGGGTAGAACCCGTGCAGGGAGAACAGGGCCAGGGTGGTGCCCGTGGTGTCGTACCCCTGGTCGGCAAGCAGGGTACGGATGCGTTCCAGGCGTTGCAGGTCGCCGGTGCCGCGGCGGGCAGCGGTGGCTTTGGCCTCGCCGAGGAGGGCGATCCGGGCCCGGGGGGCCTGCGGGCGCTCGCCCAGGGCCAGGGCGATGACGTCCACCTCGTGCTTGGTGCGGGCCCCGGGGTCCGCCACTTCGGTGGTACCGACCGGACCGGGCAGGCCGCCGGGAAGCAGGGTGTGGGCGTAGCGGCGCGTGAAGGTACGGGCGAGGTCCTCGAAGTGGGGGCCGAGGATCTTGGAGTTGAAGGTCGGCGCGGCGGCCTGCCACGCCTCCTCGGCGAAACCCTCTTCAACGGTGGCCGCCTGCGGCAGGGTGATCAGCTGGTTGAAGCGGATGACGGGGTCGGCCAGCGTGATGACGGGATGGCGGGGACGCAGGATGTCCTGCTCGCGCCGGATGTAGCCGGTGGACTCCAGGACGTCGAGCGGGTGGGTGACTGCGTTGCGCTGGCGTTCCAGGGCCGCGCCGATCCTGGTGGGGGTGGTGGCACCCTGGGCGATCGCCGTAAGGATGTCGTAGTAGAGGGTGTGCTGGGTGATCCGCGGATCCTCGCGCAGCAGATACTCCGTCTCCGTTCGCGAGTACACCGCCCGCCCCGGGTCCAGGAGCGTCCGCGTGAGCCAGGAGACGAAGCCGTCGTCCGGGTGCGGGCGGGCAGCCACCGGCCGGTAACCGGGAGCGCCGCCGAGGACGGCGTCCACCTGCAGGGCGGTCAGCGGGTCGCCGATCTGCCAGAAGGCACGGCAGGCCCGGTAGTCGAAGGCCCCCAGCCTCAGATCGATCACCGCACGGCCGCGCAACGGCTTCGTTCCCGACAGCAGTTCGTGCATGACGCTCATCGCGGACCCACACAGGATCACCCGCGCTCCGGGGCCGGCCCCGGTGCCCCGCTGGCGCTCGTCGTAGAGCTGCTGAAGCAGGCCCGGGATCTCGGGAGAGTGCTGGAGGAGATACGGCAACTCGTCGATCACCAGCAGCGGAGTCTGTGAACGCACGGTGACATCGAGGGCGTTGGACAGAACCTCACGCCAGTCGGTCAACCGCAGCGTGCCGGGCCGCAGACCCGCGTGAGCCGCGATGGCATCGCTGAACCGCCGCATCGCCGGCAGCCGCCCCTCCTCCCGCACCGCGGTGACGTACAGACCCCCGACCCGCTCCGACAACGCCTGCAGAAGATACGACTTCCCGTGCCGCCGACGCCCCGACACGATCCCCAGACGCATCGCCGGATCAGGATCCGTGACGAACTCGGTCAGCAAACCCCACTCCCGATCACGGTCGACCACGTCCTCGGGCTTGGCAAGCATGCTCTCGTGCACCGGAACTCTCCACCAACCTAGATCGACCACGACGTGTCCAAGTCTACTTAGACAGAATCGGTCTAACCCGACGTGAGCTTGTTCTGCTTTGACGGACACCGCTGAAGATGCTGCGCTTCGTCGAGCACGGTCACGCCGTACACATGGTCCCTGTCCTGGACGACGGTGTAGCGGTGGACACCCCGGAGGATCTGGCGCGAGCCGAGCGCCTCTTCAACCAGTACGGTGGAGCGGTCCTCACGCGTGGCACCGCAGGGCGGTCGCCTGCCGACGATGAAGGCGCCGTCGCCTACAGCGGCGACGCAGAGGTCATCCGCTCCGTGGTGCGATGACGCCCTCGGCCGTCCCTTTGAGCAGGGGTGCCAGGCGCTCGGCCAGCGCGAGCAAGCTCCGGTCCGCATAGGCCGGGCCTACGAGCGGCACACCGATCGGGAGTCCCTCGGCGCCGCGCGCAAAAGGCATGACCAAGCTGGGCAGACCGACGTGGCTGGTGAGGTTGGCCCAACCGGTCTGGTCGAAGAAGCTCCGCTCGACGCCATCGACCATGAGGGAGCGGCTCCCGGCCGGGATCGCCGCAGTGGGAGCGACGGGCGTAATGAGGACGTCGTACTGGCCGTCGGCGAAGAACCGGTGCCACGTCTGCTGGAGCCGGAGGCGCTCCTCGTTGGCGCGGAGCCAGGCGCAGTGTGTCTGCGTTCGGTGGCGGAGGACGGCGGCTCGTGGGCTCGCGTCGTCCATGTGCAGGTCACGGGCGGCGCCGAGTTCGGCCGCGCCGGCGTCGTCGTCGGTGGTGGCCGTAGTGGTGGCGTGGAGGAGCTGCTCGAAGAGGCGGCAGTACGTCAGCTGCGTCATGCACCCGGGCTGAGACCTCGCACCACCCCACCACCACACGCCAGAACACGACCCGAACCGCCACACGGCACCGGCCACCACGACAACACGATCAGCCACACCCAAACGACCGGGCCCGGCCACCCGGCCGCAGCACACACCTGTGCGGCGCCGAGCCCGTCCCTGTGCGCCGGTCTGCGTGACCGCTCCGTGCCCGGGCACAGGCCGTGCCCGCCCTGGCGGCGCTCAAGCCAAGGGGTACCGCGCGCCTCCGCGGCGCGCGGTACCCCTGGAGACACAGGGTCCGGTAGAGACTTGGGGTCCGGTTCAGACGAGCTTGGCCGAGAGCGTGATCGTCGTGCCCGCCAGGGCCTTGCTGACCGGGCAGTTGATCTTGGCGTCCTGCGCCGCGGCGACGAACGCGTCGTTGTCGATGCCGGAGACGGTGCCCTCGACGGTGAGGTGGATGCCGGTGACGCCCTCGCCGGGCTGGAACGTCACGTCGGCGGAGACGACGAGCCCGGTGGGCGGGGTGCCCGCTTCTTCGAGGCCGTGCGACAGTGCCATGGAGAAGCAACTGGAGTGGGCCGCGGCGATCAGCTCCTCCGGGCTGGTCCTTCCGTTCGCCTGCTCGGCGCGCGACGGCCACGACACCGGCCGGTAACCGGTGCCGGAGGAGTCGAAGGTGACGATGCCGCCTCCGGTGAGCAGGCCGCCTTCCCAGACGGTGTGTGCTGAGCGCGTGGTTGCCACGATGGGTCCTTTTCTCTTGCGGTGCGTAGAGGGGAGCAACGGGGAGCCCGGTGTTCCGGCCGCGGCCGGGCGATCGGGTCCGTGCTCCACCTCTACAGATTCTGTTGGAGAACCGACCTGCGGACATCGGCTGATCGACCTATGTCGCTGGTCTACCCGCCTCGACGGGGAACGTCGTGAACCACAGGTGCGCACCGGGCCGGAGGCGGTGGGAAACCGCGCGCCCCGCATGTTCGCGGGCAGCACGTCACCGCCCGAACCAGGGCGGCTCTACGGCGGTGGCCCCACGATCCCGCGTCGGCCTGCGGGTGGTCGCCCCGCTTCGTGGGCGGCATGTCGGTCGTGCCGGGCTCACGTCCCGCTCGGCGCCACCGTGCGCCGGGCGGGACGGACAGCGCTACGATCCCGCCGCCGCGCGGACGTGCGGCCCGCGCTCCTCAGTCGGCCTGCGTCCCCGACGGACGGATCAGTCCGCTCTCGTAGGCGAAGATGGTCGCCTGGACGCGGTCCCGCAGAGCCAGTTTGCTGAGTACCGCGCTCACATGCACTTTCACCGTGCCCACGGTCAGCTCCAGACGCGCTCCGATCTCCGCGTTGCTCAAGCCCGTGGCCACCAGCACCAGGATCTCGCGTTCGCGGTGGGTGAGGCGGTCCAGGACTTCGGCCACGTTCGCATGGACAGGGGCGCCGTGGGCGAAGGCCGCTATCAGGCGTCGCGTGACCGCGGGCGCGAGCACGCCGTCGCCGGAGGCGACGATCCGTATCGCGGACAGCAGGTCGTCCGGCTCGGAATCCTTGAGCAGGAAGCCGGAGGCTCCGGCACGCAGCGCTTCGTAGACATAGGCGTCGAGGTCGAACGTGGTGAGCACCAGGACTCTGGTACCGCCGCTGTGACGTGTGATCAGCCGGGTGGCCGTCAGCCCGTCCATGCCGGGCATTCGGATGTCCATCAGCACCAGGTCGGGAGCGAGTTCGGCGGCCATGGACACCGCCGTGTCCCCCTCCGCGGCCTCGCCGACCACGACCATGTCGTCCTCGGCGCCCAGGATCGCCACGAAGCCCGCGCGAACGATCGCCTGATCGTCCACGACCAGCAGACGAATACTGATGGCGCTTCTCCTTGCCTTGTCCGTGCCGGGTTCACCGCTCTCGCACATCCTCCCACGGAGGTAGTGCGCAGGGCATAGCGAGTCGGCTCACCCTCAGCGGGCAAGCCGGAAGGCGGTCACCCGCACAGTGGCGCATCGCGCCGGCTCCTCCTATGTGCGAAAAGCGCCCTGCGCGGCGGTTCCCCGAGGCACCGTGGGCGCCTTGCCCGCGTCGAGGCTCCCGAGCAGTCGACGCATGGTGGCCAGCGCCGCCCTCGACGCGGCGGCGACGTCGTCCAGGCTGCCCGCCTCCGCCGAGGAGATCACCCGGGTCGTCTGCTGGAACACCGTCTCCTGCAGACCGCCGGCGACCCGCTGCCGCTCGCTGTGGATCCGCTCCCTCGCTTGCGCCAACAGGGCCGTGAGCGCCGCGTCCTGGCTGCTCAGTTCCCGCCTGCGGCGCCTGTGCATCAGCCACCCCGCTCCCCACACGGCCGTGAAGCCCAGGCCGAGAAAGACGAACAGCACGACGAGAGTGAAGAACCCGTAGAGCAAAAGCGCGGGAAGAGAGACGATCGGCTCGCCGAGCAGCGTTCCGTCGGCGGCCAGGGTGGCTGCCATCGAGATCCCGAACGCGAGGGTCGCCGCGGGGACCGACAGGTACGACAGCCGCGAACCGGACGGGTACGTCACAGGTGACGCCGGGGGCCCGGCATGCAGGGCGGCGGGCGCGGTCGCGGGTCTCAGGGCTCGGCCGTAGGCCGCCACGGCATAGACGGCGGCCAGCTCGACGACTCCGCCACCCACGAGGAAGGCCGCGCCGGACGGCGGCAGCACATTGCCGCGGAGCAGCACCGGCCATACCAGGGCAGTGGCCCCGACCGCCGCGAGGACCAGCCAGGGAGCACGCCGTCGCCACAACAGCGGCAGCGCGTGAACGGTCAGGACCAGCGCGAGCAGCAGGCACACCTGGACTCCGTGACCGGCGTTCCTCGCGTTCATCAGGGCGACGCTCCACGACAGCACGGCGGCCGAGCCGAAGACCGCCCCGTCCGCGATCCGCTGCTCGCGGGTGAAGTCGCGCCGCCGTCCCCCGACCGGCCGCCGTGCGGGCGGGGCGTCGGGGAGCAGGGCCTCCACGCGCCAGCCCCCGCCGGGGCGGGGCCCCGCGGACAACTGCCCTCCGACGGCAGCGGCGCGCTGACGCATCCCCGCCACTCCGCGGCCGGAGCCGAGGCCCAGCTTGTCGCCGCCGGTGCCGCCGGGTGGCTTGCCGTTGTCGACGGTCAGCCGCAGGACGTCCCCGGCCCGCTCCGCCCGGACGCCGACCGAGGCGCCCGGTGCGTAGCGCAGGGCGTTGGTCAGCGCCTCCCGGACGATGCCGTGGACCGCCTCCGCCGTGGGGCCGGCGAGGTCGGCGGGCAGCGAGACGGAGATGGGACGGCCCAGTTTGCCGAAGCCGGCGATCAGGGCCTCGATCGGAGCGGTCATCGAGGCGGGAGCCGGTGTGCCGCCCACGTGCATGACCTCCACGAGACGCCGCAGCGCGGACTGGGTCTCGCGGGCCGTGCGGCTCGCGAACGCGAGCGCTTCGGCGCCCAGTTCGGGTCTTTTTTCACCGAGCCTGCGGGCGGCCTCGACGGACACCACGACCGAGGTGAGGTGATGCGCGCTGATGTCGTGCAACTCCTGCGCCAGCCGCTCCCGTTCCGTATCGGCGGCCTGCGCGCGCTCCTGCGCGGCGCGGGCCAGTCGTTCTTCCACCGCCTGCCGTTCCCGCAGCCGGTGCCGGCGGCCCGCGCCGAGAGCCGACACCATCAGGTAGAGGCCGACGGCGATGAGCCAGTCGGAGAAGGAGACGCCGTCGAAGCCATGCCGTACGGCCATCGGCAGGGGCTGGACGACTGCCGCGGTGACGGTCGCGCCCAGAGCGACGGTCCAGTCGCTCACAGTGGTGACGGAGAAGATCGCCATCAGGACCGCCAGCCCGGGTATCAGGCCCAGCATGTCGGGAATTGTCAGAATCTGCCCCAGCACCGACACCGCGAGAATCGCGCCCAGAGCGGCGAGCGGCGTCCGGTCGCGTCGTGCGAGCGCCGCGACTGTCAACACCGTGGCGGAGCAAGCGGTGATCCACGCGAGTGTGCTCGGCGGCTCCTCCAGTGTCGGGACCGTGAGAAGCATCAGCACCGTGTGCACGACCGCGAACAGGGTCGGCGAAAGCCGGTGTCGGGGCATCCCCATCGACGCGAGTGCGGAGACGGCCGCGGGGACGCGGGCCGGCGGGCTCCCGTTCGCGGCGAGCCGCGAACTGCCTGCCCAGCGGCCTGTCACGTTCCCGAGCCGGCCGGACGGCGCCGCGGCCGCGTCCTCATGAGGTCCCGCCGAAGCGGTTGCGGCAGCGGTGAGCCGCACCGGCCCGTCCGGACTCCCTGCCGTCAGGCATGTGCTCGGTCCCCGCCCCGAGGGGTTGTCCTTCAGCGTCGTCCCTCCCCGCTCCGTTCGCGCGCGTCGCCGCCCTCGCGATGGAAAATGTAGCCCCCATGGTGCAGTACGTCTCCGTCGAACGTCCCGTCCGCTGTGAACCCGGTGTCGTCCACGTACTCGATCCGGGTCCCGAAGACCCGGTAGGAGCCCGTGTAAGCGCTCTCCCGGTCTCCGCGGGCCTCGTCGTAGCGGCCGTTCGCGAGCAGTTCCTGGCGGATGTGCCCGTCGGCCGTCACCCACATTCCGACGTACGGGTGCGGTGAGGCGTCCGTCACCTCTGCCTGGCGCGTCCGCGGTGTCGCGACGGGCGGTGGTGTCGCGGTGGACGGGGGCTGTGGCCGGCCGCGCTGTGCGGCCTCGTCGGAGACCGGGGGTCTCCCGCCGTCCGGTACTGCGGCGCAGGCGGTCAGACCTCCCGCGATGAGGACGGGGACACAGATGACACAGGCCAGGGCTCGGGAGCGGGCCCGCGCCTTCACGTGATCCGTTTCGGCGAGTCTTCCTGGTGCCCGGAACGGGTGGTCGCCGCCAGCGAGCCGAGCAGGCGCAGCGCGTCCGCGGTCCGGGTGCCCTCCTGGGCGTGGTAGACGACCAACTGCTGTCCCGGGGCGGAGCGTACGTCGAAGGTCTGCATGCGCAGGGTGAGCTCGCCGACGTCGGGATGCAGCAGAACCTTCGCGGCGTCGCTCTTGCCCCGTGCGTCCCGCCTCTGCCAGAGGTCGGCGAACTCGCGGCTGTTCTCCGTGACGGTCCGCAGCACCTCGTGGATCCGCGGGTCGTTCGGCCGGGCGCCCTCCAGGAAGCGGAATCCCGCGACCGCGTTGGCGGCGGCCTTGTCCCAGTCCGCGTGGAACGAGCGGACCGACGGGTCGAGGAACATGGCGAGCAGCAGGTTCCTGCCGGGTTCGAGGTGGGGGAAGACGGCCCGTCCCAGCGTGTTCATGGCCAGGACGTCGTACGCCCGCCCCAGGAGCAGGGCCGGCGTGCGGTCCCACAGTTCGGCCATCGTCAGCAGCTGGGGATCGGCCCGCTCGATGCTGCCCTCGTGGCGCGGGAGCGGGGTCATGCCCGCGATCCGGTAGAGGTGCAGCCGGCCGTCGTTGTCCAGCAGCAGCGCGTCACTCAGGGCGTCCAGGACCTGGGTGGACGGGCGTCGCTCACGGCCCTGCTCCAGTCGCAGGTAGTAGTCGACGCTGATGCGGGCCAGCATCGCGACTTCTTCACGGCGCAGACCGGGGACGCGTCGACGCCCGTCCTGGGGCAGACCGACGTCCGACGGCGTCACCTGCGCGCGCCGACCCTGCAGGTAGTCGCCCAGTTTCGAGGTTGTCATGTCGGTCAGGTTAGGCTCCCGAGCGGCTGGGAGCCTGGTCCCAGTGCCCCCAGGGTGGATCCGTTCCTCTGCCGTGTCCCACCCTGTCCAGGCGTCCGAGCCCCGTGGGCCGGCGCGAGCCGGGGGTCCACAGGACGCGCATCCTGACGGGCGCGGACGGACCGACTCCGGTGACCGGCGCTCCAGCCGCCGGTGCCCACGACCGCGAAGGCCGGTCGGCGGTCAGGGCAGGAGCTGCTGCTCCATGGCGAAGACAGCCACCCCGGCCCGGGTCCGCCGCCCGGTCTTGTCGTAGATGTGCCCGAGGTGATGGCCCACGGTGCGGCTCGATATGGACAGCTCGGCGCCTATCTGCTGGTTGGTCAGTCCACGGGCGGCCAGTCGCAGTACCTCGACCTCCCGCGCCGTGAGCCCGGCCGGGCAGCGGGGCCGGGACTGCCGTGAACCCGCCGCCCGGAGCACGAGGTCGCAGGCGACACGGTCCAGGGCGCCGGAATCCGCCTCGCGCGTCAGGTGTCCGGCGGCTTCGTCGACGGTGAGGGCCTCCCGATGCGCACGCGGTTCGGTCAGTGCGGCGAACACGTCGGCGGCGGCGAGGATGCGGGCCGAGGGAGAGGTACGGGTCCCGAAGTCACCGCGGTGATAGCCACTGCCGTCGAGGCGCTCGTGGTGTGCGGCGGCGATCGGTGCCAGCTCGGCGAGCCCGGGCACGCGCTCCAGCACACGCTGGGTCCAGTACGTGTGCATCCTCACCCGCTCCATGTCGGCGGTGCTCAACGGTCCCGCCCGGTCCCACACGTCGGCGGAGATCCCGGCCCGCCCCAGATCGTGCAGCAGAGCCGCGCAACGCAGCCGGGTCACCTCGTCGGCGCCGAGGCCCCCCAGCCGGCCGGCACTCTCCGCCAGCCGCGCGACGTGCTCGCTGTGTCCGACCAGCCACGTGCCCTTGAGGTCGACGAACCTGCCGAGAACCGCGCACAGGCCGGAGATCTCCCCGGCGGACACCCTGACGTACGGGGGCGGTTCGACGGCCACCGCGGAGGCGACGGCGTCGGGCTCACGAAGCGGGGCGAGCAGCTTCGCGGCGTCGGCCGCGAACGCACGGGCCAGGTCGGGGTCCAGGTGGCCGCCGGCGCGCCTGACCACCGCCGAGACGGCGGCCGGTTCACCACCCTTCGCATGGGCCAGGACAGCCTGCTCGGCCACGTGGACGACCCGGGCGGCGAAGGACAGGTCCTCACCCGCGGTTCCGAGGGGAATGCCCTGTCCGTCCCATCGCTCGTACACGTCGTCCAACGCCGTGAGGGTCCGCGGCAGTACGCCGAGACCCGAACCGAGAGCCCGACTGGCCTCGCAGCCGTTGCGCATGGCCTCCACACCGACCGTGGGCAGCACCTCGGTCAGTGTGTCCGTCAACCGCTGTGCGCTCTCGCGCGTCCAGCCCCCGAGCCGGAGCAACTGCTCGGCCAAAGGCGCGTCGTCACCCGGGTCGAGGTGCTTCAGCGCGCTCTGGAACGCCACCTCGTCGCCGAAGACCCCCGCGAGCTCGGGAGCGTAGGACGTGCAGCCGACCGAGCGCAGCAGCGCCGTCTCGTAGACCGCCCGGCAGGTCTCCCGGTCGCCCGCCAGGACGTCTCGGGCGAACACCGTGGCGACGACGCAGGTGCGCAGCCCCTTCTCGAAGGTCATGCCCGCGGCCAAGTCGCTTGTCAGGGAAAGCGCAGCCAGCACCTCGGCCAACCGAATGTCTTCCACCGCCCCAGCGTAACCGTCCCTCTCCCGTGTCCCGGACATGTCCGCACCCTGCTCCTCACGCGCGGGACGCGCGTCGGCGGCCGCGACACGAGGAGCGGACTCCCTCCGAGGGGGTGGACCAGCGACATAGGTCGATCAGCCGATGTCCGCGGGCCCGTTCTCGAGGAGGGTTTACGCAGACGGGCGCGAGCTCGGCCGCAACGCCCGGAACCCGCGTTCCGGGCCGCCGCGGGCTGCCGGGATGCGCCGGCCGCCCATCGACACAGCACGGAGACACCACATGACCACGCACCAGCACGACGAACAGACCGCCACAGGGTGTGCGGTGGTGGAGGCGTTGCACAGCTCCCTCGCCCAGGGCGACGTCCCCGCGCTGCTCGCGGGACTCGACGAGCGCATCGAATGGGTCGTCCCGCCGGGTCTGCACTACGGAGGCACGTACCGGGGACGCGAGCAGATACCCGAGAACGTGTTCTCCCGATTCGCCACCGAGTGGCAGGACTTCACCGTAGCGCCCGCGGGAACCATGCAGGCCGGGGACCGCGGCATCGTACTCGGCCACTGCCGGTCAGGTCACCCGCGACGGCGACAGGCCCAGCGTCCAGAATCGGGCCCGTTCCGGGCATGGACTCGATGATCTCGGCACGGTCGGCGGTGCGGAAAGTCTCGCGGACCTCCCGGTCGCTGTCCTTGATCCGCTCGTCCGAAGCCGGAAAGCTGGTGGGCGAGGTCGCAGACCAGCTTCGCGGCCCGCTTCTTCGTACCGGCGCGTCCTGGCCTGGTCAGCAAGGACCCGCGCGTCCTTCGCGTCGGTCTTTCCCTCGCCTTTGCAGGCACTGGTCATCCGGTTGACGGTGCGCCCGGGCACGTAGACCACGCTCTGGCCGTGCGTGGCCGGCAAGGCCGGCAGCGGAGTGGATGCCCGACCGGAGATGTCCACCGTCCACCGCACTGGTCGGCCCGCTCCCGGACGGTCTCGATGAGCGTGAGGATCCGGGCCTCATCGCTGACCACTCTCGTCGAGAACAGCGTCTCCCCGTCGGCGTTGACCGCTACCGCCCGGTGATGCCCCTCGCCGGCGTCGATGCCGACCCGTGTCCGTCTGCCGGACGCGCTCACGCTCGTCGCTCCGTTCCACCGTGACCAGCGCTTCCGTGCCCCGAAGAACACTTCGCCGACAGGTCCCCGAACAGCGCTGACCGCAGTTCCCGATCAGTGGCCGGAACATACCGGAGGACCGGGCGGCCATTCCTTTCGAGCCATCAACGGAAAACACCCATCAGCTGTACCCGGTCCTCCCGGACCGCCTCACATCCACAGGGAACACTCATGAGCAAGGTTGTTTTCATCACCGGTGCAGGACGCGGTCTGGGCAGGAACATCGCCCGCGAAGCCCTCTCAGTCGGCCATCAGGTCGTCGCCACGGGCCGCCGCACTGAGGACATCGAGAAGACCCTGGGCGGGCCGCAGGACAACCTGCTGGTCACCACGTTGGACATCACCAGCTTGGAGGATGCTCAAACAGCCACGGAAGCGTCGCTCGACCGCTTCGGCCGCATCGACGTCCTGGTCAACAATGCCGGGGATTTCTTCCCCGGCTACTTTGAGGAAATCTCGCCTGCCCAACTGCGTCAGCAGATCGAGACCAACCTTTTCGGACCCATGAACGTCACCCGCGCCATTCTGCCCGCGATGCGTCAGCAACGTGCCGGCCACGTCATCACCATCACCTCGGCCCTCGGCGTGAGTGGTATGGAGTTCACTGCGGCCTATACCGCATCCAAATTCGGTGTGGAGGGCTGGATGGAGGCCCTGCGTTACGACGTGGCCCCCTACGGTATCCGCACCACAGTCGTGGAACCCGGCTTCTTCCGGACCGACTTGCTCGCGGATGGCTCCAGGGTCTGGCCCGAGCTGTCCATCGAAGACTACGCCCCGCGCACCGCCCTGATGACCGAGACGTGGAAGAGCCTGAACGGCAAGCAACCCGGCGACCCCGCCAAGCTCGCCCGGGCTTTGCTGACGATTGCCGACCAGGACGAACCGCCGCTGCGCTTCGTCGCCGGCGCGGACGCCCTGGATGCCGTCCAGAGCAAGGCCCGGGCACTGCTGGCACAGACGGAGGAATCCCTCGGGCAGGCCGGCCATTTGACGCTCGGATCCACCGAGGTCTGACCTCGATCGTTCACACGCCCGGAGTGTCCTCGTACTCTCCGATGCGACCGGGCCGGTACGACTACGTGACCAGTGGTCAGGTCATGCCGGTTTCCCGTTCGATGGCCCTGAGGCGGTCCTTGAGTCGGTGGCCGGGGCCCCGTTGATCGGGACGACGTCGCAGTGGCGCAGGTGCCGGTCGAGGATCGCGGTGGCGAGGACCTCGCCACCGAACACCTGACCTCATTCACTGAAGGTCTTGTTCACCGCCCCCTCGGCAGAGGCGCACGCGGCCTCGACGCACCGGCGTTGTACTCCGGCGGACATGACCTACCGCTGGAACTCGTAATCCTCCTTGCGCACCCTCCGTAGCCGCCACCGATACGCCCACGTCGAGTCCGGCCACAGGACCGTCCCCGCGGCCGAGTCCGACGCGTACTGACTCCGGCAGCCGCCCACGGCCCACACCGTGCGGTCGTACCGCGCGCGTACGGCGCCCTGGAAGTCTTGTTCGGCGGCCGGGCGTACGTCGAGGGCTCGTGCGCGGGAGGAGCGGACGGCTCGCATGGCTCGTATGACGTAGCGAGCCTGGGCCTCGATGTTCTGTACTGCGCCGGTGTAGGGGACGAAACCGTTGGGGCCCAGGAGGAGGAACATGTTGGGGAAGCCCGATACGGCGACGCCGTTGTAGGCGCTCATGCCGGTGCGGTGCCAGGTGTCCTTCAGCAGGCGTCCACCGGTTCCTTCGATGTGTATCCGGTTGAAGGAACCTGCCAGGTCGAAGCCGGTCGCGTAGATGATCACGTCGGTTTCGTGGTCTGCGCCGGTCTCGTCCACGACTGCCTGGGGGCGTAGGGCGACCGGGCTGCCGGAGACCACCTGGACGTGAGGGGCGTTGAGGGACCGGTAGTAGTCGTTGGACAGCAGCACCCGTTTGCACCCGAAGCGGTAGGCCGGGGTGAGCCTCCGGCGTAGGTCCGGGTCGTCGATGTGTTCGTCGATCTGGTGGCGTACCACGTCCTCCGCCACCCTCAGCGCGTCCGGGCGGTGGTGGAAACCGATGCCTCGCTTCTCACGGGCCACGTCAATGCGTAGTCGGTGCAGGGCCAGTGCCCACGGCAGAGCGCGGAAGAGTTTCTTGCGCCAGGCAGGATGCGGGGTGTCCAGTTTGGGCAGCACCCAGGCCGGTGTACGTTGAAAGACCGTCAGCCGGGCCGCCCGCGCCGCCACTTCGGGGATGATCTGGACACCGGAGGCACCCGTTCCCACGACCGTCACGTGCTTGCCCGTGAGGTCGACATCATGGTTCCAGCCTGATGAGTGCCACACCGCTCCGGTGAACTCGTCCGACCCCGGCAGCGCCGGCGTCAGCGGCATGTGCAGGCCCCCCACGCCGAGGATCAGGAAGCGGCTGACGTATGCCGTCCCGTCCGCCGTCGTCACCGTCCATCTGCCCGTTGTCGTCTCCCAGCGGGCGCCCGTCACGTCGGTGCCGAAGCGGATGTGCGGCAGCAGCCCGCGTCGCTCGGCCATCCTGTGCAGGTAGGCGAGGATCTCGGGTTGCCTGGCGTAGGTGGAACTCCAGCCCGGGTTGCGCTCGAACGAGTACGAGTACAGGTGGGACTCGACGTCGCACGAAGCGCCCGGATAAGTGCTGTAGCGCCATGTTCCGCCGAGGCCGTCCGCCTTTTCCAGGACGACGAAGTCCAACGTGGACTTGCTCAACTCCACCGCCTGGCACAGGCCCGACATACCCGCACCGATGATCACCGCATCCGTGTGGACGCTCTGACCCGTCATACCCGGCCATCCAGGAACTCGCCGATCCGGGACCACAGTTCGGGCCAGTCCTCGCCTGCGTGCTCGTTGTCGTGGCCCAGACCGGGAACGGTCACCAGACGTGCGGGGAGGCCCAGCTGACGCGCTCGCTCGGCCAGCTCCTCCGCCTGCGATACGGGTACCACCTCGTCGGCATCGCCGTGCACGAGCAATAGCGGTGTCCTGACCGCGTCCAAGGAGCGCAGGGGCTGACGTCGCGGGTCGGCGAAGTAGGCGCGGATCTCGTCGGGGCTGACATCGGAGTGGGACGGGAGCAGGGTGCCGGGGTCCGACGTTTCCGCCTCGACCAGCCGCGCCGGGTCGTACAGGCCCATGATGAGGACCGCGCGCTGCCACAGTGAGGGTTCGCGGGCCAGCGCCAGGAGGGCGGAGTACGCGCCCCGGCTGGTGCCCAGGATGTTCAGCCGTGTGGCGTCGACCTGCGGCAGGTCGGCGAGGTACTGGGCCGCCGCCACGACATCGTCGATGTCCCCGCCGCCCATCTCGCCCCGGGCCGCGTACTCGTCGCCGTGGCCCGGAGCTCCGCGCTGGTCGACGGTGAGGACGGCGAAGCCGGCGGCGTGCAGGGGAGCGTGTTCGCTGACGCCCGCGTACCTGCCCTTGTCGTCCAGCGCTCCACCAGCGCCGGAGGTGCACACGACCACCGCCGGGTGGGGTCCTGGTCCTGCGGGGACGCTGAGGTGGCCGTGGACGGTGAGGCCGTCGGCCGACGGAAAGGTGTGCGCGCTGAGGCGCTCCTGTGGGCGGAAGCTGTCCGTCGGCTCCTTCTCCAGTTCCTCGGCCAGCAGGGCGGCCAGCCGGTCCACCGACAGATCGCGCAGGAGCCGTACCGCCGGGATCGATACCCCGAGGTTGTTCTGGAGCAGCACCCGCAGCTCGACGCCGGTCAGCGAGTCGATGTCCACCGTCTGCTGATCGCGGAGTTGTTCCTGGGACAGTCCTGTCACCCGGTGCAGCAGGGGTACGAGATGTTCGGCGAGGAGGTGCAGGCGTTCGTCTCCTGTGACCTGCCGCAGGCGACGCGGCACCGATGACTCGCCTTGGCTCTCCCGCCCGCTTTCGGGCACCAGCGAGCGGAGGGCCGGCAGTGACGCCAGCTGGGGGTTGGCCTGTGCCCAGCTCTGCCAGTCGACGATGGCCACCGATGCCTCGACGGGCCGCGTGCGGAGCAGAGTGTCCAGTTCGGCCGTCCATTGGGCGGGCGTCAGTCCGATGTGGCCGTTGCGGCGCAGGATGTTTCCGACGATTCCGTTCCGGCTGACCGCCACGCCGACCGTGTCGATCATGCCCCAGCCCACGCTGGTCGCGGGCAGCCCACGGGAGTGGCGGTGGCGGGCCAGGCCGTTGAGGAACTCGTTGGCGGTCGCGTATGCGCCCGCCGCCGCCGCGCCGAGTTGCGCGGCGATCGAGGAGAAGAGCAGGAAGAAGTCGAGGCCGTCGTCCGTCTGCGTCTGGAGGTGCAGGTTCCAGGCGCCGTCCGCCTTCGGACGGGTCGCCGCGAGGAGCCGCGGCGGGTTCGTGTCCGCGAGCACCACGTCGTCGAAGTCCGCTGCCGCGTGCAGGATCCCGCGCAGCGGCGGGAGTTCGGCGCGTAGCTGGGCGAACAGCTGCGTCACCGTGGCACGGTCGGCAATGTCGGCCTTCTCGACACGTACCTCGACGCCCCGAGCGATCAGATCGCCTACCACCTGCTCGGCCTCTTCGTTGGCTGCGCCGTTACGGCCCAGGAGGACGAGGTGGCGCGCGCCCTGCTCCGCGAGCCACTCGGCCGCCACAAGTCCCAGGCCGCCGAGGCCGCCGGTGATCAGGTAGGTGCCGTCGTGCCGGACGGGGGGCGTGGCCTCGGAGGCGGAGGACGTAGCGGCCGCCAGGGAGGCCGCCGGTACGGTCACCGACTCCCGGCCGACGCTCACGACCGTCTTGCCGATGCGATCGCGTCCCGCCATCGACCGGAACGCCTCGTCCACCTGTCCGGCGGGCACCGAGGTGACCGGCGGCAGCTCGAACTCGCCCCGTTCGCACAACTCGGCCATCTCACGCATGCACGTATGGACGGCCTCGGGGTCCAGCAGCATCATCCGGTCGTAGTCGAACGCGTGGAACGACAGTGCCCGGTGGAAGTGTGCCAGCCGCAGGGCGTGGTCGGCTGCGATGTCTGCCTTGCCCAGCTCTACGAACCTGCCGAACGAGCGCAGCAGCCCCAGGCTCTTCTGGAGCATCTCGCCGGCCAGCGCGTTGAGGACTACGTCCACGCCCTCGCCGTCGGTCATGCGCAGGATGTCGTCGGCGAAGGACGTCGAGCGCGAGTCGGCGACGCCTGCCACTCCCTCGCCACGCAGGAACTCCCTGCGGTCCTCGCTGCCCGCCGTCGCGTAGACCTCGGCACCCAGCGTCTTGGCGATGCGTACTGCCGCCAGGCCCACCCCGCCGGTCGCCGAATGGATCAGGACCCGTTCCCCCTCGCGTACCCGGGCCAGCCGTACGAGGGACTGGTGCGCGGTGATCACGGGCAGCAGGGAGGCTGCCTGGGCCGGTGAGAGTGCCGACGGTTTCTTGGCCACGCGGACGGCGTCGACCGTCACGTGGGAGGAGAACAGGTCCCTGGCGTGGACGAAGACCTCGTCGCCGACGCGTAGTGCTGCGGCTGCGTCCGAGACTGCGTCGCCGACCCGGACCACTGTGCCCGAGCACTCAAGACCGAGGGTGTCCTGCGAGTAGCTGCCCTCCCTCGCCGCGGGTGCCAGCAGGCCGGTCGCCTTCAGCACGTCCTTGAAGTTGAGGCCCACATGGGAGACAGCGATCTCCACTTGGTCCCGGCCGGGCGCACGGCGGTCCGTCGCCGCGAAGCGCAGGCCGTCCAGCCCGGGGCCGTCGGTGTTCAGATGTACCGGTGTCTGTTCGGTGCGCACCGTCACGTGGTGCAGCGGGGAGCGGTCACCGGAGTGCTCAAGGCGGCGTACGTACCGGTCGGCTCCACGTAGTGCCACCTCGTCCAGGCCGTCGTGGGTCAGTTCGTCCACGAGCACGGCAACGGAGGAACCGTCATAGGTGCCTGACGTGTCCGCGCCGATGTCGATCAGACGGCAGCGCAGCTCGGGCCGCTCCGCGCCGATCACCCTGCCGAGACCCCACAGGGACGCGGCGAACGGGTTGCTCGTGGCGTCGTCCCCGTTCACACTCTGGGCACCCGCCGTCACCAGGAACAGCCGCGTGGCGGAGTGCGAGGCCGGGAGGGCGTGCACCAGCCGCAGCGGGTCGGCGACGGGGAAGCACGCCGAGGCGTCGTCGCCCTGCGCCAGGGGGTTCACGTAGATCACTCCGCGGTTGGACGGCACGTGTGAGACGTGCGCGGCCACCCGCTCCGGCCAGCCGCCCCCGTCGCCCTCGTCCGGTGAGACGTGGACAGCCGTGCCGCCCCGCGCCTCCAGTTCCTGAACGAGTCCTGCGACGTCCTGGGCCCCGCCGACGACGATCCAGGTGCCGTCAACGCCGCCCGCCGCTTCGAGGGGACGAGGCAGCCAGACGTGCTCGTAGTACCTCTCCGGTAGGCCCGTGCCTTCCTCCGACCGGCCGTCGGCCATGCGCTGGGCGCGCAGTCCGAAGACCTCCGCGACCACCTCGCCGTCGTCGGTGACCAGGGTGAGGTCGCACTCGATACGTCCCTCGACCGTGCTGCGGCGGTCACGCCCGTGTACCCACAGTCGTTCACCCGGCGCCCGGTGGAAGCGGAATTCGGCGATGCCGGCCGGAACGAACGTGGCTCCCGCGACCTCGTCGGCCGAACGCAGCGCCCCGGCGATCATGGCCTGCAGGGCGGCGTCGAGAAGCGCCGGGTGCAGGCGGTACCCCTCGGTGTCGACGGTGCCGGTGCGCAGCTCCGCGAAGATCTCTCCGGTCGCCTCCCTGTGCCAGACACCTTCGACGGCCCGGAACGCCGGACCGTACTCCAGACCGGTGTCGTCCAGCCGGGCGTAGATCTCGTCGCGGTCCCAGCGCGGAAGACCTGCTGTCAGTTCCGCCAGGTTCCCGGTTCGGGGCTCGGGTGCCCGGGGGCGGATGAGTTCGGGGCGTCGCAGCCGCGCGTGGAGCGTCCACGGTTCGTCGGCGCGTGCCCTGGAGTGAAGCGTGACCAGCCGGCTCTCCGGGTCGTAAGCCGTGCGCAGTGTCGTGACGACCTGTGGCGAAAGGATCAGCGGACGCTGGAGGACGACGTTCTCGAAGGAGACCGGGGTCTCGTCGGGGAACAGCGCCAGCGCCGCTTCGAGATATCCCGAGCCGGGGAAGACCACGGTCTGTCCGATGCGGTGGTCGGGCAGGTACGGGAACTCGGCCGTGGACAACTGGACGTCCCGGACCGGCGTGGGGGCCTGGACTCCTCGGCCCGCCAGCCGGGGGCCGTCACCGCCCAGCCGCGCCTCCCTTCCGGCCGCCGACTCGTTCCAGTGGTGGTCCCGCTGCCAGGGGTAACGGGGCAGATCGAGGTGATCGCGCGTGCCGGGGTGCACCTGCTCCCAGTCGGGTTCGACGCCCGCCGTGTACAGGGTGCCGAGAGCTTCCAGGAGTTGCCGCCGCTGTGGCCGGTCCCGTCGGAGTGAGGCCACCCGTACCAGCTCGCGGCCGCGTCCGGACAGTGCCTCGTCGATCGCCGTGGCCAGTACGGGGTGCGGGCCGACCTCCACGACAGCGCTGGTCCCGAGCACCGACAGGCGGCTCACGGCGTCGGCGAACCGGACCGGCCGGCGTACGTTCCGCCACCAGTACTCCGCGTCCAGTTCGGTCCCGTCGACCCGGTCACCCGTCACGGTCGACACCAGCGGAACCTTCGTCCCATGGGGCCGGATGTCACGGAGGGCGGCAAGCAGCGGCTCCCGGATCTCGTCCATCTGGTGGCTGTGGTACGCCACCTCGACCCGCAACCGCTTCACCGAGGCGCCCATGGCCTCAAGGCGTGCGGTGACCTCGTCCATGGCACCCGCGTCGCCCGCGAGAGTGGTCGCGGTCGCGCTGTTGACCGCGGCGACGCCCACTCCTGTCGGCAGGTGAGGCCGGAGCTTCTCCTCCGGCATGTCCACGGCAGCCATCACTCCGCGGCCGGCGAGGCGTGCCTGGAGGCTGGCGCGGTGGTACGAGATCGTCAGTGCGTCGTCGAGCGAGTACACGCCCGCGGCGTAGGCGGCGGCCACCTCCCCGACGCTGTGCCCGACGATGGCCGCGGGCTCGACGCCCCACTCCCGCCACACCGCGGTGAGTCCTGCCTGTACGACGAAGTTGGCGACCTGTGCGTACAGCGTCTGCGTCAGTCGTGAATCAGGCTCGGGGCGCAGTAGCTCGGCGCGTATCGACAGGCCGAAGCGCGCCAGTATCTCGTCACACGCGGTGACGGTCTCGTCGAACCGCGCCGACGTACGCAGGAGTTCACCGCCCATGCCCCACCACTGCGGGCCCATACCGGTGTAGACGAACGCCACATCGGGCCGGGCGGAGGGGCGGGGACCGGCCTCCCGCTGCTGCCTCAGTTGCTCAGCGGCCCGCGTCGGGCCGTCGGCGACGACAAAGGTGCGAAGAGGATGGTGCTGGCGCCGGGTCGCGGCGGCCCGTGAGATCCGGCGCAGGGACGGCGCGCCTGGCCGCTCCAGCAACTCCGCGTACTGGTCGGCGAGGGCGTGCAGGGCCTTGGGGCTGCGGGCGGAGAGGGGAAGCAGGCAGGGAGTGCCGTCGTCGTCCGCGGCAAGGGCCTCGCCGTCCGTCCCCTCGGTCGCGAAGGAGGTGGCGGAAGCAGTGGGAGCCTGCTCCAGGACGGCGTGCGCGTTGGTGCCACCGAACCCGAAGGAGTTCACTCCGGCCCGGCGCGGCCCGTCCCAGGCAGGGAAGGCGACTTCCTCGGTGGGCACGCGCAGCGGCACGGAGTCGAACGGTATCTTCGGGTTCGGCTTCTCGAAGTGCAGGTTGGGGGGTATGAGTCCGCGTTCGAGGCAAAGCACCGCCTTGATCACGCCGGCCACTCCGGCCGCCGCCTCGGTGTGCCCGAAGTTGGACTTCACCGACCCGATCCAGTGAGTACGGTCCGAGTCGCTGAGTACGCTGCCGATGGCGGTCACCTCGATGGGGTCGCCCACGGCGGTACCCGTACCGTGGGCCTCGTAGTACCCGATCGACGTGGGGTCGACATCGCCGGCGGCGCACGCCTGGCGGACAACCGCCCGCTGCGCGTCGACGCTGGGAACGGTGATACCCGGCGTGCGGCCGTCCTGGTTCACGGCGGTGCCGCGCACCACCGCGTAGACACGGTCGCCGTCCCGCTCTGCGGCGGCCAGCGACTTGAGTACGAGGATTCCCGCGCCCTCACCGCGCGCATAGCCGTTGGCACGGTGGTCGAAGGACTTGCAACGCGCGTCGGGAGAGAGGAACTGGCCCTTCGACATGAGCATCGTGGTGACCGGATTGGTCATTACGTTGACCCCTCCGGCCACGGCCATGTCGCACTCACCGCGGGACACGGCGACGCAGGCGTGGTGGAACGCCACCAGGGAGGACGAGCAGGCGGTGTCCATCGTCAGGGAAGGGCCGCGCCAGTCGAAAACGTACGACAGCCTCGCAGCCAGCATGGTCATGCTGACCCCCGTCGGTGTGGACGTACTGATCAGGTCACGTTCGCCGACGCCGAGCTGGGCTGTCGCCGCGTCGAAGGTGAAGCCCCCGACATAGCTCCCGACGCCGGTTCCGGCGGTCCGCTCCGGCGCCAGTCCCGCGTCCTCGAACGCCTCCCAGGCGACTTCGAGCAGCAGCCTCTGCTGGGGGTCCAGCGCGGCGGCTTCCCTCGGCGGCATGGCGAAGAAGCCCGCGTCGAACCGGTCGACGGGCGACTGCAGGAAGCCGCCCTGCCGTACGGTCATCCGCCCCGGTGTTGCAGGGTCGGCGTCGTAGAAGGCGTCCGCGTTCCAGCGGTCCTGCGGCACGTCGACGATCGCGTCGGTCCTGGATACCAGCAGCTCCCAGAAGCTGCGCGGGTCGCAGACGCCACCGGGGAAACGGCACCCGATACCGACGATCGCCACGGGTTCCAGCCTGGGCGCCCCACCCTTGGAGTACGTCCCTCGCCTGGCGGCCACACTGGCTGTGTCCGGTGCCTGGGTGATCGACTGGCCCATGAATCATCCTCCGCGGCTGTCCTGGTGCAAGATCACGCTTCGTCGACCTTGCCGCCCAAGCACCACCTCGACGTCGTTGTTGCCGGAGATGATTCTTGAGACGTTGGGAATCTGGGGCTGTGGCGCCCGTGCCGCCGCCAGGTGGGCGGCGGCACGGGTGCGCGCCCGGCCGTCAGGGGGAGTCGGGCCGACCGCAATGAGGCTTTCCGCATACAAGGCGGAGCCTCCACCGCTGAGAACGGCACCGGACAGCAACCGGTTCACACCCCCCAGAAGTTCTCCGGCTGCAGCACCACGGCGCCCCCGCACACCCCCGATGCCCTACGGCCCCGCAAGTCGGCCGACCCCGCTCTGCTCCTCACGCGCGGGACGCGCGTCGGCGGCCGCGACACGAGGAGCGGACTCCCTCCGAGGGGGTGGACCAGCGACATAGGTCGATCAGCCGATGTCCGCGGGCCCGTTCTCGAGGAGGGTTTACGCAGACGGGCGCGAGCTCGGCCGCA